>DUWA01000095.1 GCA_012840755.1 Mycoplasmatota bacterium
TAGATAAGTACAAATTATATTTTTTAAATACAAAAGAATATAATAATGAAAATGATAATTCTAATGTTATTTATTTAAACTATAACAATTATAAATTCCTATTTATGGGGGATGCGGGAGTAGAGAAAGAAAAAGATATCTTAGAAAAATATAATCTTAATGATATTGATTTCTTAAAAATAGGTCATCATGGATCAAATACAAGTAGTAGTGAATTATTTATTAACAGTATAAATCCAAAATATTCATTAATTAGTGTTGGCAAGAATAATAGATATGGTCATCCAAAAGATAGTGTATTAGATATATTAAAAAATAGTAAGATTTATAGGACTGATTTAGATGGTTCAATAGAAATTAAGTTAAATAAAAGTGGATATAAAATTAAAACATATCCACCATAGGAAGGAGTAAGAAATGAATTATTATGATGAGATAAAAAATAAGATAATAGATAATGAAATATATGCAAAAGTTAAAGATTATTCAAAAGAAAGATATAAATTAAAAACATATATTGAAATAGGAGAATTATTATATAATGCAAATAGTCAATACGGTGATAAAATTATTAAAGAATATTCTCAAAGGCTTTCTAATGATTTAAATAAAAATTATAGTGTTAGATATTTATTTGATATTAGAAAATTATACCTATTTATAAAAGTGCACCCACTGGGTGCACAATTGACAATGTCGCATTGCAGAATTTTATTTAGATTAAATAATAGTGATGAAATAGAATATTATATAAATCAAGTAATAGATAAAAATTTAAGCAAAAGAGAATTAGAAATATTAATTAAAAATAAAGAATATGATAGATTACCAATAGAAACAAGAAATAAAATATTGAATAAAGAACAATTAGAAGTAAGAGACCTTGTTCCCAATCCAATATTAATCAAGAATAAAAATAATATAGAAATAATTAATGAAAAGGCATTTCATCAATTAATATTAGAAGATATTGAGTCTTTTATGCATGAATTAGGAAATAGCTTTTGCTTTATAGGTAGTGAATATAAAATTAAAATAGGCGATAGTTACCACAAAATAGATTTATTATTCTTTAATATAAAATATAATGCATATGTAGTAGTAGAACTTAAAATAACTGAATTTAAAGTCGAATATATTTCACAAGTACAAAAATATATGAATTATATAGATAAGAATATAAAAGAAATAACTAATAATAATACAATTGGAATATTGATTTGTAAAAAAGAAAATAAATTTGTAATAGAATATTGTTCTGATGAAAGGATTGCTGTAAGAGAATATGAATTAGTATAAATAGTTTTATTTCGGTTTTTAAGGAATATGTCGCAATAATTTCAGACGCAATAATTAAGATATAGAAATATACCTTTTTTTAGTGTATAATAAGTCATAAATTTTAAGGAGGAATATTGTGGTTAAAGATTTATGCATAGAAATAATTGAAAAATGTTTAAACAATTGTAAATTTTGTTCCTCCAATTCAAACTGTAATAAAACAAAAAATATAGAATTTGAAGATTTTAAAAGAGTTATTGATTATTTTATTAGACAGGGTGGTATTGAAGAATTATCGTTATCCGGAGGAGAACCATTTCTTCATCCAGAATTAATAAAAATGATCCAATATGCAAAAACTTGTGGAGTAAGAACTGTTATATTTACAAGTGGTGTAATTAGTGAAAGAAAAATATCACATGAAGATAAGCTACAATTAGAAAACGAAATGAAAAGAAGACTTGAAGAAATAAATCAAAACGAACCTGATAATGAATTTTTAAAAGAAAAAATTGTTAAGTTTTATAGTGACATTATAAAAATAAAAGAATATAGTTCAATAGACAGAAATATATTACATATACTAAAAGAAATAGGTTTAGATAAGATTGTGTTTGATATGCAGGCATATGAAGCAGATACAGATAGTTATATAATGGGAAGAAATGAACTAGCAAGACAGTCATTATTAAAATCTTTAATTGATTCGTCATTAGAAGGATTAAACATTGATGTACATTTTGTTCCTATGAAACCAAATTACAAAGAAATAATAGATATTTTAGAATTATTAGAGATAGCAAATGTTAGTCAAATTAGTTTGTTAAATTTTTTACCTCAAGGTCGAGGAAGATTAAATGTAATTGATTTGATGTTAAATGAAGAAGAAAAGAGAGAATTTTTTAAATTATTAGATATAGGAAAAAATAAATTTACAGGAAAAATTAGAATTGGAATTCCTTTACAAGGTGAAGAAAATCACAGATGTAATGCAGGATTAGAAAAACTAGATATAAAATTTAATGGCGATGTTTTACCTTGCCCAGCTTTTAAAGAAATAACTTTAGAAGAATGCGAAAGGTTTAATATTAAAATTCCTAATATTTATAAAAATTTAGAAGATATAAATATTCCCGGAAAAGGTAAAAGAGTCAAACAGCTTTGCAAACAAATATATGATACAACAATTAAATAATTACGCATTATTTCAATAATTAGAATTAAAGGCTTAGAAAAAAGTCTTTTTTTATTTGATTCATATTACTAATTGACAATCACCACATGGTGATTATGACCATATGGGAGAAGCTATTAATTTAGTAGAAAAATTTGAAGTAGAAAATGTCATATTTAATTGTGGATCATATAGCTATTTGGAGCAAGAACTGATAAAAGTATTACATAAAAAGAAGATAAGTTATTATTCGTGTATTAAAGAGTTAAATATAGATAAATATAAATTACAGTTTTTAAATACAGGAGTTTATGATAATGAGAATGATAATAGTAGTGTTATCTATATTAATTACAATAATTACAAATTTCTTTTTATGGGAGATGCCGGAGTGGATAAAGAAAAAGATATATTAAAAAAATATAATTTAAAAGATATAGATTTTCTTAAAGTAGGACATCATGGCTCAAATACCAGTAGTAGTGGATATTTTATAGATAATATCAGTCCGAAATATTCGTTAATAAGTGTAGGAAAAAACAATAGACATGGTCATCCAAAAGAGTCAGTATTAGATACACTAAAGAATAGTAAAATTTATAGAACTGATTTAGATGGAAGTATTGAAATAAAATTAAATAAGAATGGTTATAAGATTAAAACTTGCAGGGGTTATTTCCCGGAGGTTATTCAGCGACAATAGTTTTAACTTTTATTCTAACAAATACTATTGATAAGAAAAAAACAAGTAACTATAAAATTAATGATAAACTATAAATGTTGTCTAATAAAAATGATGTTTTTTAATCAAAGTTTGTGATAGAGTTAAGTTAAATATTAATACAAAATAGTATAAAAATCTTATATAATAATATAAAAAAATTAATTCAGAGAGGATATTGTAATGTTTAGAAAAAATGATTCTTTAATTTTTAAAAGTAAAAATTATTCAATGAAAGAATTTTATAAATAAAAAAATTTAGTTATTGTTAATTTGCAATTTATCTCAATTGAATTTACCCATAATGGACTAA
>DUWA01000096.1 GCA_012840755.1 Mycoplasmatota bacterium
AATTATTAGAAATTTTACTTTTTTTAAGACAAAATAAAAAAAATATGGTAAGATGTATATAGAAATTGATACTGACATGTATTAATTCCTAATTGTGATGGAAAAGTTGTAAATAACTTAACCAATCGCTCCAAAAGATAAAATCGTCGCACTGGTGCGATGTTAATTGATTAAATCAATCTTTCGATTGATTTTTTTGTGTTTTAAAGAAAGGATGTGTGTGTATGATTAATATTACAAAAAAGAAATCAAAATGAGTTCTGATCTCATTACTAAATTAAAATGTCCTAAGCGTGGAAGATTAATGAAATGCAAAGGTTCAGGTGGTAAGAAAAAGAAATATATGTATTATAACTGCGAACATTGCCATTACAACATCAGAGAAGATTTAGTTGAAACAAAATTAATGGATTTCATATTTGATTTAATTGAGTATGATGAAGCAGTTAAATAATTCTTTTTGCCTCTTCTAGCTGACAAATAAGACTCTAATTCAGTTGAAACGATAGATAAAGAGATAAATGATTTATTAAAGCAAAAAGATAGAATTAAGAAGGCTTATATAGCAGGTGTTGTTGAACTAAATGATTTTTAATTAGACTTAAAAGATATTGATGATAAGTTAGAAATATTAAAAGATAAAAAACTTAGAAACATTGATATTAATAACTTTAACTTTTCACCTCAAAAAGTAATGGCTGATTGAGATATAAAAAGATGTGAGTTAGAAGATTTAGGTATGTTGAATAAATATCTAAAGTCTGAATGGGATAATCGTTCTAAAGAAGAAAAGCAATAGTTTATATTTAAACATATTGAAAGTGTTACTTTAGAAAAATGATATTTTAACATCCAAAAAAGATAAAACAAATATTATTTAGAAGTTCTTATATGGAGCAATTAAATAAACTAGGCTCTTTAGGAATAGTCGATTTTAAAATACCGATTACAATTAATAACGAGCCCACTTATTCAAGAATTGGTATTGGTTTAAATAGAGAGCAATTACAAGAATATATAGCTAGACTTAGTGAAAAATTTGAAACAAAGTATTATGAGCTATATAGGAAGCTAAATAATAAAAATTATGATGAGATTTCTTTTAGTGGCGAATTACAAAAGATTCTTTAAAAGTAATACAAGATAAAATGAGAGGTCTATGTATCGAATCGTTTAACAACGAGTATGGTTTAGATGATGTCTTAAAGGAAAAGCTAAAAGGTAGAAATAAAGATATTAATTCAAAAGATATGGATGGCTACCAAAAAATGAAAAATCAATTAGAAAAAAATAAAGTTAAACTTGAACAAGCTGATAATAAGTCAAAAAAATTAGATACTTCCTCGAATGAAATTAATGACATACTCAGTAATTTAAAACAATCTAAATTAAATAAAAATACCTATTTGTTAAATGAAGAAGATAAAATTAAACTAGAGAAATATGTTGATGAAGTTAAGATAACAAATAAAGATTTTCAAGAAATGAACTTATTATCGGTTACAATTGATAATGTTAAAGATCAATTAGAAGATGACAAAAAGATTATCAAATTTTTTGAAGATAACAATTCGTTGCTATCTACTAGAAATAAAGCGTTAAATAAAAAACTAGAAGAAAAGGAAAACAGAATTAAAGAGTTAGAAGAAGAAAATTCTAGTTTAAGGCAAACTATAAGATATTTTAAAGATAAGTTCAATAAATTAGTAAAGCTCATACAAGAAAAGCTATTTGGTTGGGGCAAAAAAGATCCAATGTATAAAAAGTTTGTGGAAGACTTATATAATAAAAATATATTAGATAATGATGATGTTAAGTCAATAGAAAAAGGCGATTATGAGTTATAATCATCTTTTTGATATTATTTAAAATATACATGCATCCCAATGGGTCGAGAGATATCAAATCTAATTTTCAGCAACAGCCTTTAATATATCAGCTTTAATTTTTAAATATTCAGCTATTTCTACTTCAGTATTTTCATTTGAAAATATATAATCATATTGTCTTATTTCTTTAATATTCATAGAATTTTGAAGGTAATTTTTTAAAAACTTACTTTCCTTAGAAATAATTGTATGACCATATTTAACACTTGTAAATACGTAGGAATCAGATAAGTTTGCTCGAGTAGTTTTCTTTAAAAAAACAACATATTCGTTTCCAATTTCCAAAGGAGTACTACCTCCTAAATAACTTGTTCCAAACGTTTTCCAAAATGCTACTAAGTCATAAATCCTAATTTTGTCTTTCTCTTTTAAATCTTTTCCTTTTATTACTTTTTTAATGATACAATTATTTATAATACCATTTCCTCTAAAAGTTGGATATTCATTATTACTTATAATCAATATATAATTCGATAATTTTTGTAAGTCTTCAAATTTATGATTAATTTCATATAGCATTGATAAATTTTCTAAACCATTCAAATGTGAATAAAAACCAGGTTCTTCTAGTAGCAAGCCTATCTTACTTAAGTAAAAATCTTCATGTATGATTGATTTTTTATCAATCTTAATATCACCTGATGTTGGATAGATAAGTGTTGTAATAGCTCTAAAAACATTGTTTTCCCAGAACCATTGCGACCATAAAATCCATATATATTGCCACTTTTCAAGCTTAAATTAATATCATCTAAGATTATCTTATTTTTTATTTTTTTGTATAACCCTCAATTTCTAAAATCATTATCGAATTCCTCCTATATCATAATGTAAATATATCCTTTTGATTAAAAAAACAGCTGTAATTGTTAATAAAATAGTTAGTAAATTAATTTGATTATTAAAAAATGGTAAGTATGTACTTTTTTTAATCAAAACTAAATTGAAATTTAAGCTGCTACATTTGAGGATATGGTTTTTGATAGAATAAAAGTGCCCACACCCGCAAGGTATAGCTTTATATGTATTAGAAATATTTAGATAAAAAAAGAAAGTCCAAATCGATAATTTATTACAACAAGGGTTGTCGATGAGAAAAGTAGCAACAAAGTTAAATATTATTTATTCCACAATATCAAGATATAAAGTTTAAAAAAACAATTCAATATCGAATTGTTTTTTAGTTATTATCTAAGCAAATAGATTTTTATAATATTTAAATAACCTTTAATTATCTACTTTTTGAACTTTCTCTTTCTAATTGTCTTTCATAATCTGCTTGTTGTTTTTTATTTAGTTTTTTATCTTCTTCTGGTCCATCTTCATAATCGATTTCCATATCTTTATTGTTTAAATAAACCTTTTTGAAAAAATCTTTCTTTATATACTCATAGTCAGCTGTGGACCTATGTCAATACTTTGGACACAAAAAGTTGAACATTTTCTCTCTG
>DUWA01000097.1 GCA_012840755.1 Mycoplasmatota bacterium
AAATTCATGTTGTTAATACTTATTAATACTAGTATAAGATAGCTATTATTTTTTCTTAGTTTGTTATTTTTTTAGATATTGTTTTAAATTATCTTATTATTAGCAATTAAACTATAAGGTAAGAAAAATTCCATAATATATAGATAATTTAAATTCAAGACACATAAAAAACAGCATAGCTAAATATAATCGCTAGACTGTTTTTTAGAAAAACTATTACTATTTTATTTCTATTTTTTCTAATCCGCCCATATATGGTCTTAAAGCAACTGGTATATTTATGCTTCCATCTTCATTCAAATTATTTTCAATAAAAGCAATTAAGCCTCTAGGTGTTGCTAAAACTGTGTTGTTTAGCGTATGAACATAATACGTCCCATCTTCACCTTTAGTTCTAATACCTAATCTTCTTGCTTGAGCATCACCTAAAGTTGAGCATGATCCAACTTCAAAATATTTTTTTTGTCTTGGACTCCATGCTTCTATATCACAACTTTTTACTTTCAAATCAGCTAAATCTCCACTACAGCATTCAAGAGTTCTAACAGGAACATCTAATGTTCTAAAAAATTCAACTGTATATGACCACATTTTATTGTACCAATCCATTGATTCTTCTGGTTTACATATTACAACCATTTCCTGTTTTTCAAATTGATGAACTCTATATATTCCACGTTCTTCAATACCGTGTGCCCCTACTTCTTTTCTAAAACATGGAGAATAAGAAGTTAATGTAATTGGAAGTTCTGTTTCTTTTACTATTTGATCTTTAAATTTTCCAATCATAGAATGTTCACTAGTTCCAATCAAATATAAATCTTCACCCTCTATTTTATACATCATAGCATCCATTTCTTCGAAACTCATAACTCCTGTTACAACATCACTTCTAATCATAAAAGGTGGTATACAATAATTAAATCCTTTATCAATCATGAAATCTCTAGCATATGATAACATAGCTGAATGAAGTCGTGCAATATCTCCCATTAAATAGTAAAAACCATTACCACTTGTTCTTCCAGAACTTTCTTTATCTAATCCTTTTAAAGCATTAATTATATCAGCATGATAAGGAATTTCGAATGCTGGAACAACCGGTTCACCAAATTTTTCTACTTCAACGTTTTCACTATCATCTTTTCCAATTGGCACAGTTGCATCAATTATATTTGGAATAACCATCATTATTTCTTTTATCTCTTTATTAAGTTTTCCCTCATCTGATTCCAAAGTTTGAAGCTTTTCATTAATTTCAACTACTCTTTTCTTAGCAAGTTCAGCTTCGTCTTTTTTTCCTTCACGCATTAATAAGCCTATAGAAGAACTCAAATTGTTTTTCTCACTTCTAAGATTATCACCCTCAAGTTTTAATTTTCGAACTTCCTCATCTAAAATTAAAACTTTGTCAACTAATTCAAGTTTATGATCTTGAAATTTCTTTTTAATATTTTCTTTTACTAATTCTTTATTTTCTCTAATTAATTTTATATCTATCATATTCATTCTCGCTTTCTTTTAAATTAAGATTATATATTTCTACTAATTTCACCATTTTAATATAATTTATGATTTTTTGTATTTTAACAACCTCAATAAAATTACATCATAATTTTGGAATAATATTTATCCTTACAATAAAAGACTATTAATATAGGAGCAATAATTGCGGTACCATCCTACTAATAGTCTTAATTAAAATAACGGCTTTGCCGGAAATGTTTGCATTTCACTCAAAAGTAGATTCATAAGAAGTTATTATTAGTTTACATCATCCACTAACTTTCTATAAATAACTTTTCTTATTACTATTCTTTTTCAACGTTTTATAAATAAAGTTTAGCATTAATTTCCTTTGATGTCAATATTGCTAATTTGTTTATATAATACCTATTTTATCAGTTTTTTGGAACTCTATCAACAAACCATGTACTACTTATATCACAACTACTACTTGATGGTTCTGGATCAGGCATGTCTAGTTTTACTATTACAGGAACTTTAAATGCATTCCCAAACGCAATACAAGTACCAGGCTGTAATATACGAAGTCTTTTTATTATGTCATTAGTAATATTTGGAACCATCTCTTTAATATATTCAACATCTTTAGGATGTATCATTTTGAATATTAAGAAATTATTACATTGTGACAATGTAGTTTCTGATAATTCTGATGGTCTTTGTGAAATAAGTCCAAGCATTACACCATATTTTCTTCCCTCTTTTGTAATACGTTCAAATATATTATAACCCAGTAAAAATGAATCATTATCATTTTGAACATATCTATGTGCCTCTTCAAGTACTATATGAAATGGCAGACTGGCTCTTCTGTCTAATCCTTTAGCATAATCAAATAATAATCTCGAGTATACTTTTGTAATAGTTTTTGCAAATCTATCATCAACATAATTTATGTTAAAGTTAATAATTTGTGCTTTTTTGCCATTAGGAGCCATTAATAATTCTCTAATATATTGATCTATAGTTACAAATTCAGGATAATCAAAATATGCACTATAGCCACTGTTAACTAATGAATGTAATCTAACTTTTAATGTATTAGATTCATCATAAATCTTGTCACTTTTTAATATACCTTCTGCAATAAGTGCAAAATCAAATGCATCTTTTAAATCCTTTAAAGTATATTTAAAACTTCCATCTGGTAAATTAAGTTCTAAATCATCCACTAAGAAAGACTCCATGAAATTTGTCAGTAATTCCATTTCACGAATCTTCCCAGTTGCATCTATAACTAAACATTGTTTTAATGGTCTTGTGTAACCTGGTTGAAAAATAGGTGTTTCTAAATTTAATTCATTTGTATTATAATATGATAATACTGAAAATACTTGGTCTCTTATTTGCGCTGGTGGTCTTCCACTTGCAAAAATATCTAATACTGCACGTGCAATAATATCATTTTTGTGTTTAATAACAAGTTCTTCTTCACGACCAAATATAGTAACTAATTTTAATGCCTTTTCTATAATTGGTAGTTGTGAATGTTTTTCAGCACCTAATAATATTGCGATATCATCAACGCCAAGTAACCAAATAGGTATTTTTAATACTTCTGTTTCACTAAATTTTAAATTAGTTGTATATGTTTTAAAATTAATTTCAGGTACTTTATCATTTAATTTACTAAACGCATTATGATATTCTCCATACGCATCAAACATAAATATACTCGCTTTATATGCGATAGAAGTTTCTTTCTCAAATAAATTTTGAATAATACGCGCAACACTACACGATTTACCACTACCAGTAGATCCAAATATTGCAAAGTGATTACTAAAGAAACTATTAATATCTACTCCTATTTTAACACCTTCATAAATAGGACTCTTTCCCAAATACAAATGTTTATTTTCTTTATAATCATCAATACCTATAATAGTTTGAATTTTATCATTTGGGATTAAAATCACATTTGAATTAAATGAAGGTTTCTTAATAACCCCAAAAACGAATTTCCCATTAACAAGTTCTCCTAATAAGTTAATATAACTCAGTCCATTTTTGACATCTATAATTTCCCCTACATATTTTTTATTTCCTTCTTCAAAAGTAACATGTAAATTTATCAAGTCAGGAAATTTATTTATATCTACAGACAA
>DUWA01000098.1 GCA_012840755.1 Mycoplasmatota bacterium
CCTTAAGTATAATTTTCTAATCCAATCTATTGGAATTACAGTGGATGATATTAATAACATTATTTGAAATTCGAATAATGTTAATCCTGCTGTTCTAAATAAATTACCACCAAAATATATAAGTGTTATTTGTACAAAAACAATGAATGCTATTATACCAATAAATATTTTATTTTTACATAAATGAGCAAAAAGATTTAATCTTTGAGTTCTTGCATTAAAACTATTAAAAATACTCATAAATATGAATAGTCCAAAAAATGCTGTCATCAAGTATTTATTATCATCACTTGCCCTAAATAGGTTTTTTAAAAAAGGGAGTTTTAAGAATAAAATACATAATATAGAAGAATATAGTCCTGTAAACAAAATTTGTCCAAACATATATCCATTTATTATTCCTTCATCTTTTTTCTTAGGTTTTTCCATCATAAATTCTTTTAAAGGTGGTTCAAAAGAAAAGGCAAGCCCGGCAAATGTATCCATAACCATGTTAATCCATAACATTTGTATTACTGTAACAGGAGTATTAACACCAATGAATGGCCCAATTATAGATAGGCTTATTGCACAAAAATTTACTGTTAATTGAAATATTATAAATTTTCTAATACTTTTAAATATTGTTCTTCCAAATAATATCGCTTTAGCAATGGATAATATATTATCGTCTAATATTATAATATCACTTGCTTCTTTTGCAACTTCAGTTCCACTACCCATTGAAAAACCAACATCAGCTTTTTTAAGAGCAGCTGCATCATTAACTCCATCACCTGTCATACCAACAACCAAATCTAATTCCTGAGATATTTTAACCAGTCTACTTTTATCACTTGGTAGAGCTCTTGCTATTACTTTTATATTTTTAAGATTTTCTTTAATTTGTAAATCTGTCATTCTTTTTAATTCATCAGAACAAATTATAAGGTCAGAATCTTTAGTTAAAATCCCTACTTCCTTTGCTATTGACTTTGCAGTATTAAGATTGTCTCCTGTTATCATTATTACATCTATATTTGCTGCTTTTATTAGTCCAACTGCCTCACTGGCCTCTTTTCTTATCTCATCCTTTATAAACACTAAACCTATAAAGACTGAATTTTTTAGGCTTCTTTCATTTATTACTCTATCATTCATGCATAGTGCAATTACTCGAATACCATTATTAGCCATTTTATTAACTACTTGATTGATTTTTTCTTTATCTTTTAATATCTTTTTATTTCCGTATTGATCTAAATAACTATCACAATTAGTTAAAATAATTTCAGGAGCTCCTTTAATATAATTTATAATTTTATTATTTTCTTTTACTGTTGTTAAAGAAAATTTACTATCACTTGAAAAAGGAACTTTTTTAATTATTTCTACTTCTGAAGGCTTTTCTATTATGAATTTTAATAAAGTCTTATCAGTTATATTTCCACCAACTATTTTATTATAATTATCAAATTTGCTCGCATTGTTGTAGTATAAGGATTTATTAATTATATCATATAGATAATTTTTTTTCTTTAAATCTATCATGCTATAATAACAATTCATATCTCCTGTTTGTATTGCTACAACCTCTGGTTTTCCTTTAGTTAGTGTTCCTGTTTTATCTGTAAATAAGAGATTAATATTACCTGCTGTTTCTATTCCAACTAATTTTCTTACCAAAACATTATTTTTTAGCATTCTTTTCATATTTGAAGATAAAACTAGCGTAATCATCATTGGTAAGCCCTCAGGTACAGCCACTACTATAACTGTTACACATAAAGTAAGTGCATGTAAAACATAGCCCATCATTAAAGGAAAATTATTAATAGTATCCTTTATTAAATATAGTTTAAAATCATTACTTATGACTATTTTAGAAAACAAATATGAAATTGCAACTAATCCGGCTCCAATATATCCTATTCTACTTATTATTTTTGCTAAATCTGTAAGTCTTTTTTTCAATGGGCTTATTGGCTGATTGTCTTGTAACTCTATTGCTATTTTTCCGTATAAAGTATTATCTCCAACTGCATTAACTCTCATTAAAGCATAATCAGAGCACACTACTGTACCCATATATACTTTATTTTTGTCACGAATTTCTTTTTCTGCCATTACTTTTAATATTTCTTTAGATTCTCCATTTATCGATGACTCATCAACATATATTTTTCCAAAGCAAATATATCCATCTGCAGGTATTTTGTCTCCTGCTTCTAAAACTACTATATCACCGTAGACAACCTCTTCGGCATTTATTTCAAAAATTTGATCATTTCTTTTAACTCTACATTTTATCTTCGAGGCTTCTTCCTGTAATTTTTCAAATGCTTTTTCACTTCCGTATTCAGATATTGTTGATATAAAAGAAGCTAAAAATATCGCAATTACTATTCCGACAGTTTCATACCAATCAAAATCCCTTATTAAAAATACAATTTTTATAGCTAAGGCAATTAATAATATTCTAATTATAGGATCTCCTAATGTAATTATAAACTGTCTTAGAAAACTTTCTTTTTTAGTATTAGTTATTATATTATAACCATATTTTTGTCTGTTTTTTATAACTTCATCTTCAGTAAGTCCTGTAATATTATTTTCCATTTGATCCTCCTATGAAAATATATTACTTATTAATATAATTATTATTATTTTTATACGACAAAAAAAAGACATTATGTCTTTTAATTGGTTCTATAATAAATAGTGTTGGTGGGGAAAATCAACACTATTTTATGTTTAATATAAAAGAGA
>DUWA01000099.1 GCA_012840755.1 Mycoplasmatota bacterium
AATAAGTAAGTATTTAATTTAGAAACAGAAGGTAGTTTAATTTTAGACAACTTAAAACCATGTTTAACAATATTGTTATCCATTAACGTACCACATTTAGGACAAGAATGAGGAATATAAGATAGATAGGCATGATAAACCAAAGACCTTTTATTATTAATAACCTGCTCAGAAATAAAATTATCATAAAATTTTATATTAATATCTTTCAAATTTAGAGATTTTAGTATAGAATTAGATAGAGACATATAAATCAATCCTTTCGATGTTTGGTAGACACTTACATTGTATCAAAGATGATTTATATTGTCTCTTTTATTTTGTATAAAAATAAAAGGTATGGATTTCTCATCCACACCAAATATTATAGAACCGAAATTTAAAAACAGACATAAGTCTGTTTTTTTTGTGTAATAATTAATTTCTATTAATTTATAATAAAACCAATACAAAAGTATTGGTTTATAGTTCGTGTAAAAATTATCTTTTTGAAAATTGTGGAGCTTTACGAGCTGCTTTAAGTCCTGGTTTTTTACGTTCTTTAGTTCTTGAATCTCTAGTTATAAAACCTGCTCTTTTTAAAATTTTTCTAAAGCTGTTTTCACTCTCTTCATTAGCTTTATCATATTCTAATAAAGCTCTTGTGATCCCTAAACGCGTTGCCCCAGTTTGCCCATTAAATCCTCCGCCTAAAACTTTAACTTCAATATCGAAAGTATTTTCAGTATTTGTAGCAACAAGAGGTTGTTTTAAATCCATTACATTTGTTTCATATGGGAAGAACTCTCTAACATCTTTACCATTAACAGTAATTTTCCCAGTTCCAGAAACCATTCTTACTTGTGCAACAGAAGACTTTCTTCTACCTGTTCCAATAAAAACTTTTTTATCTGCCATTTAAAAACCTCCTTATTTATTTAACTCAACTGGTTGTTGAGCCATATGTGGATGATTTCCATCCGCATATACAAATAACTTTCTATACATTTGTCGTCCTAATCTTCCTTTTGGAAGCATTCCTTTAATTGCCCTTTCGATCATTTCAGTAGGATATTTTTCTTTCATAACACGAGCTGTTCTTTCCCTTAATCCACCAGTATAACCACTATGATTATAATAAATTTTATTATCTAATTTATTTCCTGTTAGATTAACTTTTGAAGCGTTTACAACAATAACAAAATCTCCACAATCAAGATGTGGGGTGTATGTTGGTTTATGCTTTCCACGTAAAATGTGAGCTACTTTAGTAGCTAATCTACCAAGAGTTTCACCTTCTGCATCGATAATATACCATTTACGTACAATATCTTCTTTTCTTTGCATATATGTATCTTTCATATAAATTTCCTTTCTCCATTACATAAAATAGGTAGTCCCAATACCTATCAATGTGGGATAATCAAAATGTACCAAATAGAATTATACTAAATCAATGTTTAAAAGTCAATAAAAATATATGTTTTTACATTTTTTTTAGACCTTTTAATAATAAAATACATCCTTTAAATATAACCCTTCAGGATTAGCTGTTATCCCTGCTTTTTTTCTATCTTTTGCCTCTAATATTTCAATAACATCCTCACTTTTTCTTTTACCTTCTCCTATTTCAATTAAGAGTCCTACCATATTTCTAACCATATATCTTAAAAATCCAGTACCTAAAAAACTAATAGTAATTTTATTTACATTTTTAGTATCTCTCATAATACTTGTTTGTATAATTGTCCTTACATTATTTTCCTGTTCACTATCGGCTTTACAAAAAGAACGGAAATCATGAGTGCCTTCTAAATATTTTAAAGCTCTCTCTATTTCAACAATATCTAAATGTTTATTGTGCTGATATACATAATCCTTTTCTAAAGGATCATATTCACCCATATTTATCTTATATATATATTCCTTAGCCTTTACTTTAAATCTAGCATGGAAATCATCACTTACTATTTCAATATTTTTTATATATATATCTCCAGGAATTAAACTGTTTAATGCTTTTTTTAATTTATCGGGTTCTATATTCATTTCTAAATCAAAGTGAGCTCTTTGATTTAATGCATGAACTTTTGCATCTGTTCTTCCTGATGCATGTATATCTATTTTTTTATTATTATTAATTGTTTTTAATGCTTTTTCAATTTCACCTTGAACTGTTTTAGTTCTTGGTTGCTTTTGATACCCACTATACTTTGAACCATCATACGAAAATGTAATAAAATAACGCATCATATAATCCCCTTCGCTATTATAATAACTAACATGAATAAATGGACAAAAATCGTATAGGTATCAATAAACGACCATCTTTCTTCTCTATAATTTGTTCTATCTGATTTCAAATTAAATAATCTTACTTCCATTATTAACGATAATTCATCAGCTCTTTTTAAAGATAATATAAACATTGGTATCAATAAATTTTTAACAGCAGATAATTTATCTTTTATCGATTTAGAATAAAAATCTACACCACGACTTGCTTGAGATTTAAGAATTTTATTTGCTTCATTTATAATTGTAGGAATAAATCTTATTGCAAGAGTAAGTGATAATGCCATATTTTTAACTGGAATTTTCAATTTATTTAGTGGTGATAAAATTTTTTCTATTCCTTTTGCTAATAATAATGGACTTGTAGTAAGTGTTAATACCGCTGTATACAACACTATATTAATTATTTTTAAAACTGTGATAGCTATAATAGTGAGTTCAACTTTTAATATTAAATTTATTATTATCATAAATAATATTAAAAATTTAATACTCCAAACTGTTTTAAAATATACTCTAAGTGGAATTCTAGTATTTAAAACAAGAACAAAAACAAATGAAAACAAAGCTATAGATAATCTTAGATCTTTTGCTAATATTGTCATAACTATAAATATTAAAGTGCTAATCATTTTAGATAACGGGTTTAGCTTTGAAATTGTAGACGGAGAATCATAAAACCTACCTACAAAAAAATTACTTAACATGTCTATATATATCCTTTATAAGATCATTAATTTCATCTCTATAACCCATTTTAATATTTTTACTTTTAAATACCTTGTGTGAAAATTCAATAATTTTAGGAACCTTTATTTTATAATTTTGAAGTAAATCGACTTCCTTAAAAACCTCATATTTATCACCTTCTAAAATAACTTTACCATCATTTAAAACAAATATATGATCGGCTATTTTATGTAATGCGTCAACATCGTGGGTAACCACTATGATTGTTTTTTTATATCTTGTTTTTAACATACGTAATATTTTTAATAAATTGTTTTTACTTGCATCATCTAATCCAACTGTTGGCTCATCAAATATTATAACTTTAGGGTTTAAAGCCAAAACAGATGCGATTGCTACTTTTCTCATCTCACCATTACTAAGAGTAAATGGATTTCTATTTAAAAAACTATCATTCAATCCAACCATAAGTAATGAGTCTGAAATTCTCTTATCAATATTTTTAAGTTTATATTCATATTGTTTTAATCCAAATTCAATTTCTTTTTTTACTGTTGATTTAAAAAACTGCTGTTCTGGAAATTCAAATATCAATCCAACATTAAATCGAAGTTCTTTTACATTGATATTTTTCTTATTTTTGTCTATTACAAATTTCCCAACATTTATTTTACCATCTGTCGGTATTAACAAAGCATTTACAAGCTCCATAAGAGTTGTTTTTCCACTACCTGATGGACCAATTATACAATTTATTTTGTTTTTCTTTATTTCAAGAGAAATATTATCAATCGCTTTTTTCTCACTTTTTTTTATTCCTTTATATTCATAACTAACATTATTAAATCTTATTTCCATAGTTTATTCACCATCTCATCCATATCTAAGATTATTTCATCAACCAGACCATAATATTTAAGTTTGATAGATAAAGAAGCCATAAATGGAAGCTCTAATCCCAATTTTTCAAACATTTTCTCTTCTTCTAAAACCCTTTTAGTATCACCTTTTAAAATAAGTCTTCCTTCATCCAAAACTATAATTGTATCTCCGTATAAACAATCGTTAGAACTATGAGTTATATTTATAATTGTAATATTAGTTTTTTTATGTAAATCTTTAATAACCTCAAATATTTTCTCCTTAGTATATAAATCTAACATTGAAAAAGCTTCATCAAAAATTAATATCTCAGGATTATGTGATAGTGCAGAAGCAATTGCAACTAATTGTTTTTCTCCGCCTGATAATTCGTTAACTCTTTTATACAATAACTTATCAATATTTAGTAATTTAGATATTTCATTAATTCTATCTTCTATCTCTTCCTTACTATAATTTAAATTTTCTAGTGAAAAAACTATATCGTCAATAACTATATCTGAAACAAAACTATTTTCTGGTTTATCAAAAACAACACCTATTTTTTTTCTTATATCCTTTTTTGTTTTTTTTGATAATAATATATTATCTATATATATCTCTCCATCAAATTCATAAATACCTAAAATTAGTTTTAATAAGGTAGTTTTTCCGCTACCATTTGCACCTAAAATTGTAGTAACACTACCTCTTTTAATATTTAAATTAAATTTATCAAATATACTTGTTTTATCATATTTAAAACTAAGGTTTTTAATTGAAATTATATCTCGCATATCATCACCACTTGTAATTATGATTATAATATATATATTGCTTTTTTACAATAAATTGTTTACATTATTAGGCAAATATTCCCGCTGTGTATCCTGTTGATAATGCAATTGTGAGATTATACCCTCCGATTGGTCCATGGAAGTCCAAAACTTCGCCAACAAAAAATACACCTTTATATTTTTTCGATTCCATTTTAGTAGTATCTATTTCTAAAATAGATATCCCTCCACCTGTTACTACGCTTTTATCTATTTCTTCAACTTTTTTTATCTTTAATTCTAATTTTTTTAATGATTTTATTATTTTTTCCTTATCCTTATTAGAAGTACTTGCTATTTTCTTTGCTCCATCTATTCCATTTATATATAATATATAATCAGCTAATTTTACGTTAACATGTTCTTTAATAAAAGTTCTAATTTGTCTTTTTGATTCATAATTATTCATTTCTTTAATTAGCTCTTCTTTAGTTTTATTACATAAAAAATCAATATATACCTTTCGATCCTTATCTAGTGATTTATATATATATTCACTTATCTTAAATATAACAGGACCACTCAGACCTTTATGCGTAATAATCAATGAACCACTTTTAATTTTATTTTGATAATAAATGCAAGTGTTTTTAAATGTTACACCTACACATGGTAAAGGACTTTCTAAGTATACACTTGATTCCACCGGATATAGTTTTGTTATATTGATTTTATATTTTTTAGCAATATCATATCCAAAACCAGTTGATCCAGTATGTTTATAACTTAATCCTCCTGTTGCAATTATTACACTTTTTGCTTCATATGTACACTTGTTTGTGACAACTGATTTTATTTCCCCGAAAATAATTTTAATTACCTCTTCATTTAAGTGAATGTCGGTATTAAGTTTATTCAACTCAGCAATAAAAGCATTAACTATATCAATCGACTTATCGCTGCGAGGAAATATTTTATTATTTTCTTCTTCTTTTAATCTTACTCCTCTTTTTTCAAAAAAACTTATAATTTCCTTAGGACCAAAATTATTTAATGTTGAATATATAGCTTTTGGGTTACAATCAATATTATTTATAAATTCTTTTATGTTCTTATTATTCGTAATATTACACCTACTACCACCCGTTAATAATAATTTCTTACCTAAAACATTATTTTTTTCTATTAATAACACCTTTTTATTTTTATAACGAGCTGATATAGCAGCCATCATTCCTGCTGGACCTGAGCCTATAATTATAACATCATACATATAATCACTCCTGTATTTATTAATTATTGTTTCTAATATATTATAAGTCAATTATTACATAATAAAAAGAGAAAAGAGTTAGTTTGTTAAAAACGAACTTCTCTTAATACTCCCTATCTTTTCTTTGCTTTTTCTATTCTAATTACTCTATTATTTAACTTTTTATTGTATATTTTAGATATTGCTTCATCAACAACATCGTTTTTTATATCCATAAATGTAAATTTTGTTAAAATTTCTATGTTTTTAAAATTATCCTTATTTAATTTAGTAATGTCCTTTAAAAAATCTAATAAAGTACCTTTTTTTAATTTATCCATTTTTCCAATGGTTAAAAATACCCTTGTACTAGATTCATCACTATGCTTCTTTTTACTTTCCACAGTAAAATCAAATTCTTTATTTATATTTGATCCTATTTCTTTTTCAAATACAAGCTTCATAAGTCCTGATGCTAATTTTATTAAATCTGTTTTATTTAAATCTCTAACATATTTTATACATTCTTCATTTTCTTTATTATCAATAATCTGATTAACCTTAGTTAATATATTTTCATATTTACTTAAGAAAATATCACTCACATTCGGAATCTCTTTTTTCTCTATTTTCCCTTTTGTATGTCGCTCAATTTCACTTAAAATTCTAACCTCTTTTGGGTTTACAAAAGTTATTGCTTCGCCTTCTTTGTTAGCTCTACCTGTTCTTCCGATTCTGTGAATATATGATTCTATTTCTTGAGGCAAATTATAATTTATAACATATTCAATATCATCTACATGAATACCACGTGCTGCTACATCTGTGGCAATCAAATAATTAAAAGCTCCTTCTTTAAATCTAGACAATGTTTGGATGCGCATTTTTTGGACTATGTCCCCATGCATTGCTTCGACATTATAACCGCGTTTTTGCATCTCACCTACAAGTTCATCAACTTCCCTTTTGGTTTGACAAAAAATAATAGCTTTGTTTATATTCTTAGAATCAATAACACGAAACATCGCCTCTGTTCTAATTTTTTGATTTATTAGATAATAACACTGTTTAACATTAATAGAAGTTTTTGTTTTTTCTATAATTGAAACATGTTTATAATCATCTTTCATATATTTTTGTGCTAAAGTAAGTATTGGTTTAGGCATAGTAGCTGAAAATAAAAGCACTTGTCTTTCAGGTTTAGTTTTATTAAATATATATTCAATATCCTCTAAAAAACCCATATTAAGCATTTCATCTGCTTCATCCAATATAAAATATTCAAGATTCTTTAGTTCCATTACTTTTCTATCTATTAAATCCTTAACTCTACCAGGAGTTCCTACAACAATATCGACCCCTCTTTTTAGTGCTCTTATTTGTAGTTCAATACTTGACCCACCAAATACCGATAGTATATCAAATTTACTTGATTTATTTAAAGTTTCAAATTCTTCTGACACTTGAAGTGCAAGTTCTCTTGTTGGTACTAAAACTAAAGTTTTTAATTTATTATCATTAACATTTATTTTAGATAAAACACTAGCTGCAAATGCAAGAGTTTTTCCTGTTCCCGTTTGTGCCTCTCCTATTACATCATTACCTTCTAGAATAAAAGGTATGATTTCTTTTTGTATTTTACTAGGTTTTTCAAACCCTAGCATATCTATACTTTTTAAAACTTCATTAGAAAGTCCCAAAGTATAAAATTCATTATTCATTATATCTCTCCATTCATGCGACGTCTTAATTTAACATAAAAATAAATTATTTACAATACTTTTTTAAACATTAAAATAAAAAGTGCCTTTTTAAGCACTATTTTTATTTTTCCTTACTTTTTTGTATTTTATACACTATTTTTAATTTAATTGTCTTTGGTAAAAATTTATTGAAAAATACTATTGTTTTCATCTTAAATCCCGGGATTATTATTCTTTTATTTTTAAACATGTTGTCTATTGCATATTTAGCAACATACTTACTATCTAATGCTTTTACTGAAAATCTTACTTTAGCAACATCATTAAATTCTGTATCAATAGGTCCTGGGCAAAGTGTTCCTATATATACATTAGAATTATTTCTTTTTAGTTCTTCAGATATTGCTTCAGTTAAATTTAGTACATAGGCTTTAGATGCATAATAACTAGCCATTAAAGGTCCTGGTAAAAAAGCAGCTGACGAGGCAACATTAAGAATATAGCCATAATCCTTTTCTTTAAAATCTTTTAATACTAATTTTGTTAAGGTGTGAACTGTTTTAATATTTAGATCAATTAAATCTAGTTCTTTATCTAATTTAATATTTGAAAACTCTCCAAAAACACCAAACCCTGCATTGTTAATAAATATTTCTATATTCTCTTTTTTAATTTTATTATATAACTCCATACAATTAAATGTACTAGATATATCCATTGGTATTATTTCAACATTTGTTTTTAATTCTTTTTTTAATTTTTCTAATCTTGTTTTTCTACGTGCAACAAGTATTAAGTCATAGCCCATATCACTTAACACTCTAGCCATATCAGCACCTAATCCTGAAGAAGCGCCAGTTATTACTGCTTTCATATGTCACCACCTTTTTAATTAAAATGTTTTAGATAGTCTGATAACCCCTCTTTTAATTCATCGTTTTGTAATCCAAATTCAATATTTGCCTTTATATATTCTAATTTATTACCAATATCAAAGTACTTTCCTTCTATTTTGCATGCATAAAATTTTTGAGTTTTCATAAGATCTCTCATTGCATCAGTAAGATAATATTCACCCTTAGCTGGCTTACTCATTAATTCCTTTATACAATCAAATATCTCAGGTTTTAATATATATCTACCTAATCCAGCTACATTAGATGGACTATCCTCGATTTTTGGTTTTTCAACAATCGATTTTATAGTTATGTTATCTTTGTTATATTCAATTATCCCATATTTTTCTACTAAATGCTTTTCTACTTCTAAACATCCAATAACATTTGCATCATATTTTTCGTACATATCAATAAGTTGTTTTAATGCAGGAACTTCTGACATAAAAACATCATCACCAAAGAATATGGCAAATGGTTCATCATTTATAAATGATTTTGCAAGATTAATAGCATGGGCAGTTCCTAGTGGTTCTTGTTGTCTGATAAAATAAGTTTTTACTTTACGTGCTGATTCCTTTATCATGCTTAATTCATTAAGTTTACCTGATGACTCTAACTTATATTCTAACTCGAAATTTCTGTCATAATAATCCTCTAATATTTTTTTAGTTCCACTTGTTATAAATAAAATCTCTTCAATACCACTTTTTACTGCTTCGTCAACAATATAGTCAATTGCAGGTTTATCTACAATAGGTAGCATTTCTTTTGCAACAGTTTTTGTAACCGGCAAAAATCTTGTTCCCATTCCTGCTACTGGAATAATAGCTTTTCTAACTTTTTTCATAAAATCTCCTCCTAATCTTTATGTAAATAATTGTATGTTATTTTAAATATAGCAAGACATACTGCAATTATTCCCAACCACATAAAAGGATTACTATGATTTGCATAAAACCATTCTTTTATCGATTGAATTTTTTCAGGTATTCTATCTAATATATTTAACGAATTCATTTTACACCTTCCTTATACTCTTATGGCCTTTCAGTATCTTTTTAATACCGTGTGGATGAGGAAAAGCAATAGTCAAAACACTTTTATCCATTTCAACAATTATACCTAATCCAAAAGTTTCATGTGTGATTTTCTCACCAAATTGGTATTCTTGATTTTCATCAACTAATGAATCAATATTCACTTTAAGACTATTTATATCAGATATATTTGAATTAATGTATTCATCATTAATTTCGCTTATAAATCTACTAGGCGGGTTGCAGCTTTCAATTCCATAAAGGGTTCTTCTTCGGGCATTAACAAACCATAGTGATTTTTTTGCCCTTGTTATCGCAACATAACAAAGCCTTCTTTCTTCTTCTAGTTCTTCCATATTACTGTAACTGTTTTTATGAGGAAAAACACCTTCTTCCATTCCTATTATAAAAACATTTTCAAATTCCAAACCTTTTGATGAATGTATTGTAAGTAAAGTTACAACATCATCATAGTTTTTATATTCCTGTACGTCTGACACTAATGTAATATTATTTAAAAAATCTTCTAATGAGATTACACCCATCTCTTCTTCTGAGTTTTTAGCAATTGTCTTAAATTCTTCTAAGTTCTCAATTCTAAGTTCGGCTTCAATAGTTTTTTCATTTAACAGTTCTTGTCTTATTCCTGTTTTCTCTAATACTTTTTCAACAAGTTCGGTAAGCGATAATGACTCACTTTCCTTTTTCAGTTCCATTATTAATTTTTTAAATTCTAATTCTTTTCCTGAATCAATTGCATCGTACATGCTAATAGATTTATCATTTGCTTTTCTTATTATATTTTCAACAGTTTTTAACCCAATACCTCGCTTTGGAACGTTTATTATCCTTGATAGACTAACATCATCATATTCATTAAATATAAGTTTTAAGTACGCTATTAGATCTTTTATTTCTTTCCTGTTATAGAAATTTACTGTTCCAACAATTTTATATGGAATATTTTCTTTTAGCATAGCCTCTTCTATAGCTCTTGATTGTGCGTTAGTTCTATATAAAACTGCTATTTGTTTTTTTTCAGTTCCTGACTCTATTAATTTTTTTATTTCACTTGCAACATAAAAGGCCTCATCTTTTTCATCATATGAACGATGATATTCAATTTTTAATCCTGAATCATTATTAGTCCATAATATTTTATCTTTACGGAGTTTGTTATTTTTTATTACGTCATTTGCTGCATTTAAAATATTTTGCGTTGATCTATAATTTTCTTCCAAAAGTATCAAATTAGCATTAGGAAAGTCTTTTTCGAAATTAAGTATATTTCTATAGTTAGCTCCACGCCATGAGAATATTGTCTGATCTACATCACCAACTACACAAATATTTTTATATTTAGCTGACACAAGTTTTGTTAAAACATATTGTGCTTCATTAGTATCTTGATACTCATCAATAAGAATATATTTATACCTTTCTTGATATTCTTTTAGTATTTCCGGATAATTTCTAAACAGTGTCACTGGTGCTGTTAATAAATCATCAAAATCGACACAATTACTAGATAATAATTTTTTTTCATATTTCAAATATACTTTATGAACAATATCAGAAAAATCTGAATTGACAAATCTTTCATAATTTTCAGCATTTATTAACTCATTTTTAGAACTACTTATTGCAGATTTTATTGCATTAGGATTATATATCTTAGGATCATAATTTAATTCCTTTATAATTTTTTTAATTATGGTTAATGAATCATCACTGTCTAATATCGTGAAATTTCTTTTGTATCCTAGTTTTTCATAATTTTCTTTTAATATCAATAGTCCAAAAGAATGGAATGTTGAAATTTGTATATTTTTAGCTGTGTGACCCATAATGTCTATAACTCGCTCTTTCATTTCCTTCGCCGCTTTATTTGTAAAAGTTATAGCTAATATTGAGTCAGGGCTAACTTTTTTCTCTTTTATTAGGTAAGCTATTCTTGTGGTTAAAACACGTGTTTTTCCACTTCCTGCTCCGGCTAGTACTAAAACAGGTCCCTCAGTAGCCTTAACTGCTTCAAGTTGTTTATCATTTAAATTTTCTAGCCCCATAACATCACCATTTTAATAATAACATAAAAACACTTAAATTATAAGTGTTTTAATCTTTTTTCTGTCTTTTTAATTAGTGTTTTTGCAAAAAAAATTTCTAATAATTCTGTTTTAGTAGTAATGGCTGATATTTCACTACCTTTAAGTAAAATCATTTTATCTTCTTCTGTTATATTTGTAAAATCAATTTCAAAAGTTCCAAAATCTATTTTGGTATTTATATATAAAACATATTGTCTTAAAAACTCTCTAATTGTTCTTCCATTCCCATCTCTAAACGGATGAATTATATTTAATTCTGAATAATAGTGAGCTAAATATTTAATCAAATCCTCTTCGCATTCAATATTCACAATTCTTTTTTTCATTTCTTCCAATATAGTTTTAGAATATGGATAAATATATCCCGGCCTACAAAATAAGGTTGATCCTTTTTGTATACATTCATCTCTTATTTCTCCCGCAAAATCATATAAGCTTCCAAACAGATATTTATGAATACTACATAAATGATCAAGATCAAAATTTCCTTCTGTTGGTTTTATATATAATTTTGATAAATTATATGTAGTAACAACTCTTTCAAATTTATCTAATAATTCTTGGTTTTTAATATTAAGTTTGTTTATTAAAACATCAGTTCCTTTATATGTATATCTAGATTTATATTCATTGTACGGCATATTATCACTTCTTCTTTTGCTTTGTTTTTTTTATTTCCTCTTCATGCATTTTATAAACATTATATATTAGACTTTCTATTTTTCTATCTTTTTTTAAAGATTCTTTAATTAAATTGATCTCCTGCTCTGTCATTTTATCATTTTCTATTTGATTATTTGAAACAGAGCTACTTACAGCTTTATTTATTGCCTCATCAGACATATTATCACCAAATTTATTATATCATTTCTTTAATTTTTTGTATATAAAATTTATAATTATATAAACCAATATTATTTATCCTTTTTTTTAATGGCATACTTTAACAATTTGAATATAATAAAAATGAACAGGAAAGGAGAATAAAGGTGAAGAAAATTGTTTCTATAGTGGTTTCCCTATTAATAATTGCTGGTGCTGGATTTTTGCTTTTCTTTAATAAAGACAAAGAATTAAAGAAAGTTAAAGTTGCAGAAGTAACACATTCTGTATTTTATGCGCCTCAATATGTAGCATATGAACTTGGATACTTTAAAGATGAAGGCTTAGATGTAGAACTAATTCTAACTCCAGGGGCTGATAAAGTAACAGCTGCAGTATTATCTGGAGATGTTCATATTGGCTTTTGTGGCAGTGAGGCTACTATATATGTTTATAATCAGGGAGAAAAGGATTATCTAGTTAATTTTGCAGGCTTAACTAAAAGGGATGGAAGCTTTTTAGTATCTAGAGTTAAAATCGATAATTTCACTTTTGATAAAGTAAAAGGTAAAGACATCATTGGTGGGAGAAAGGGTGGAATGCCAGAAATGACTCTAGAGTGGGCATTAAAAGAAAATGGTATTGATCCTTCTAAGGACGTTAATATTGACACAAGTATTGCTTTTGCATCTATGGCAGGGGCTTTTATTGGTGGAACAGGTGATTTTGTTACTTTATTTGAACCTAATGCGCTTGAAATAGAACAACAAGGTTATGGATATGTTGTTGCATCAATAGGAGAAAAGGGAGGAGTAGTTCCTTATACATCATATAATGCAAGAAAAAGTTATATTGAGGAAAATCCAGAGATAATAGAAAAATTTGTTAATGCTATTCAAAAAGGTATTGATTATGTTTATAATCATACTGATGAAGAAGTAGCCAAAACTATTCTAAATCAATTTCCAGATACTTCATTAAATGATTTGATTAAAATTGTAAATAGATATAGAAGTATTGATTCATGGTTTGATACTACATACATAGCAGAAGAAAACTTCAATCATATTCAAACAATTATGGAAAATGCAAACCAATTAGACAAACGCGCACCATATTCAAAGCTAGTCGACAACAATTTCTCAAAAACAACAAATGAATAAGTTATTAAAAATTAAAAAATTAAAGAAAAATTATCATACTAGTAAAGAAGAAATTGTAGCTATTGATAATTTTTCTTTTAGTATGAATGATGGTGAATTTATCGCAATAGTAGGACCAAGCGGTTGTGGAAAATCTACTTTACTTTCAATAATTGGCGGATTAGAAACCAAATCTAGTGGTATTATTAAATTTAATGAAAATATTAAAAATATTGGTTATATGTTGCAACAAGACTCATTATTTGAATGGAGAAATATATTAGAGAATTGTTTGATCGGTTTGGAAGTTAAAAAACAGTTAAATAATGAAAATATCAGATATGTTAAAGCACTATTAGATACATATGGACTTAAGGATTTCAAACAAGCATACCCTGATAGCTTATCCGGAGGAATGAGGCAGAGAGTTGCTCTTATTAGAACATTAGCAACAAAGCCAGATCTTTTACTTCTTGATGAACCATTTAGTGCCTTAGATTACCAGACTAGGTTATCAGTATCTGATGATGTTTACAATATAATCAAAAAAGAAAAGAAAAGTGTTATTATGGTTACACATGACTTAGCCGAGGCTATATTCTAAATTAGTATAACTATTTTCCCGAAAGATAATAATGACATATTGTTGGAAAACTTTTTAACAACCTGCATTAAAAAAGAGGAATTATATTATTCCTCAATATTAATATCATTATATTTTTCAACAAATTTTTTAGTAATTAATCGGATATCATTCAATAATTAGATAAATAACATTTTTGTTTTTAATTTCTGTATATTTAGCCATAATATCTTTTTATATATTTCATTCCACTATCTGTTCTTAATACTAATAAATCTTTATCTGTAATGTTTTCTAAATTTTTTCCATATTCACCTTCTAACGGTCCAAAAGTATAAAAATTTTTTTGATTTAACAATTCCTCATCAATATATATAATATCATTCACTGAAGGTTGAACTTCAAAAAAATCTAAATTTAATATATATTTATTGTTATTGTCATCTCGTAAAGTGTATATATATTTATCTATTTCTAGTATTAACAATTTTTTCATTTTCCATCTCTTTTCCCATATCCTCAATATTATAAATTACTTTTTTTACATGTTCATTTTTACTAAAAACATATTTCCCAGCTATGTTTAATATTGGATTTATAAAAAATTTAATTTTTTCATTTTCTATCCCTTTTCTCTTATTTATATTACGCCTAATCACTTTTTTCACATAATTATTTTTTCTAAAAGCATTTTTTACTACTAATTTTAACTCCGGAGCTATAAAAATT
>DUWA01000100.1 GCA_012840755.1 Mycoplasmatota bacterium
CACCAATAAATGGTAAAAGGCAGTGGTTAAGTAAATCAGGTTATAGAACTAAAATAGAAGCAGGGGAAGCGGGTGTACAAGCTTATAATGAATATCTTAATGCAGGAATACCATTTAAGCCATGTGACTTATCATATAGTGATTATTTAGATTATTGGCTAGAGAATTATTGTAATAATAACTTAAGATATAATACTATTCAAACATATACATTATTAATTAATAAGTATATTAAACCTAAAATAGGTAAGTTTAAATTATCTACTATAACAAGTGTATCTTTAAATAGTTACATAACTGATGTAGTAAATGAATTTAATCATTCTAAATCATACTATAAAAACATATTAAAAGTAGTTAAAGGATCATTTAGAGATGCATGTAATCTATATGGATTTATAAAATATAATCCAGCATTAACATTAAGACTTCCAAAAGTTAATAAATATTCAGAAGATGTTAAACATCTTTATACTAAAGAAGAAATAGATATTATCCTAGAAAGATTTAAAGATAATGCCACATTTATATGTTCATTCTTAACATCTTGTTATACAGGATTAAGAACTGGAGAAGTATTTGCTCTAACATGGGAAGATATAGACTTAGATAAAGGAATAATAAATATTAAACACAGTGTTTATGATAGACCTAAAGACCATAAAGGAAGATGGTATTTAGGACCAACTAAAACGAATTCAGGAACAAGAACAGTTTATATAGGCGATACATTAAAACAAGCATTAATAAACTATAAGAATAGACAAGACTATTTAAAAGAAATATTTGGAACACAATATAAGTATTATCATTTAGAAGATGATAGTGTTGATAAAAGGATAGTTATTAACAATAACAATGAAGAAAGAGTAAACTTTATATTTACTCAAGATGATGGAACTTATGTAGGTACAGATATTACAAAATATCCATATAAGATAATTAAGAATGAATTAAATATAAATGCTAGATTCTATGATTTAAGAGGAACATATGCTACAAGATTAACTAATAATGGAACTTTAATGAATGAGGTATCAGAATTAATGGGACATTCAGATCCATCTATTACTAGAAAATATTATATATCTACTACAGAAGATAATAAGAGAGAAGCTATTAATAATTTAGATAAAGTTAATATATCTGATGTTATTAACAATGCTATTAAGTTTGAGGTATAAATATGAACTATGCAATATTTAGAAGTGAACCTATTTATACATTAAATGATTTGGCTCAAATAGGTTCTCATAATAAAAGAGAAAAGAAAGTATATAACTCTAATCCAGACATAAAACTAGAATTAACTAAAAATAATATTGAACTTGTTCCTTTAGATTCAAAATATGTAAAAGGATTTCATGAAATAACAAAAGAATATAAATTAGAACATGATGAAAGAATGAAAACTGAAAGAGAAGATAGAAAAAGAACATATTCTCAAATGTTAGATAGAAGTAAGAATGTAGTAGCTGATGAAATGATATTCACAGCTTCTCCAGGCTTCTTTAAAGGTCTTAAAAATAAAGATATAAAGAAATGGTCTGATACTTGTATGGAATTCGTATATCAAGATTTAGGATATAAAAAAGAACAAGTATTACATGCTACACTTCATATGGATGAAAAAACTCCTCATATACATTGTGTAGTTATTCCTTTAGTAAAAAAGTTAGATAAAAGAACTAACACTGAAAGATATACAATATCTAAAAAACAATATATAAGAGATAATAAACATTTATCGGATTTACAAGATAAATATTGTCAAAGACTTAATGATAAAGGATTTGATTTAGAAAGAGGAATAAAGAATAGTGATAGAGAACACATAAGAATAAAAGAATTAAAAAAGATAACCAATAGTTTAAATAAAGATTTAGGAAATAAACATTCTAGATTAGAATATGAACTAAATGAGTTTAATGAGAGTCTTAAAGATAAAAAGAATATCCTGTTTGATAAAGATTATGTAAAAGTAAAAAAAGAAACATTTGATTCTATGAATAGAGTTATAAAAGAAGTTGATGATTTGATGGATGTACAAGATAGAGTTGAAGTAGTTTTAGGAGAAGTAAAAGATCAAGTTGATTCTTATAACACACTAGAAAGAAAAAATAAAAATCTTACTAATGAAGTAAAATATTTAAAACAGAGAAATGATGAATTAGAAGAAGAAAATAAAGGATTAAAAGATTACATATATGAAATAGTTGAAAAGCTTATAGAGTTCTTTAGAAAACTTCTTATAAGAGGAAATGAAGAAACAAAAGATATTGTTACTGATAAAGTAAAAGATATATATGATGAAAACTTATTTAATAATAAAGATGTCTATAAAACATCAGTAGGAACTGAAAGACAAGATGAATTATTTGAATATGCAAACGTTCCTTCTTATATGAAACAACCAATAAAATCCAATTATAGAGATGAAATTGATAAGGATGATGATTTTGATATTGGATTTTAAACTAAGAACTATAATTTCATTATAGTAACACACTACGATATTGGCAAAGCCAATAACTATGTGTGCCAAGGATAAACCCTTTGGAATCCCAATGAAGCACCAATACTACAAACTTATGTAAGTAGTAAAGGTGCTCTTTTTTTATTTCAGCATTTAGCTTCATAAAAAAATAAAAAGACTTTTCTCATTTTCATTTAAATACAATTTCAACAAAACGTGCCCGTCTTTTTAATTAAAATACTATCGCCACTTTCATTCTTTCAGAACAAAACGTGCCACGTATTTTATAAAATTGTTCATTATGATAATACATATATTTATAGTATAATATAAGTGTGAAAGGAGTATTCTTATGAGTAAGACGCATGAACAATTTAAATGTGAATTAGAATTAAAAAATCCTCTTGTAATTATAATTGGTAAATATACAAAAGCTACTGATTATGTCAAAGTTAAATGTTCTCGATGTAATAATATATGGGAAGCCAAAGCGTATTCTTTGCTTCAAGGTAGAGCGTGTCCAAAATGTAGAGTAATTAGAGGAATAGAAAATAATAAAGGAAAAACTCATAAGAAAACTCATGATGAGTTTCAAAAGGAACTTAAACAAATTAATAACGGAATTACATTATTAAGTTAATATAAATCACATCATGACTTTGTTTTATGTAAGTGTAATAGATGTGAAAACGAATGGGAAGTAAAAGCATATTCGTTGTTACAGGGACATGGGTGTCCTAAATGTGCTAAATCGGGAACAAGCTTTATGGAACAATTTTTATATTTGTCTTTTGTAAGAATAATAGGAAATGATGAAGTATTATCACGCGATAGAAAAACAATAGGAATGGAACTAGATATTTATATTCCAAAATATAATTTTGCATTAGAACCAGGTAATTGGAATTTACATAAAAATAATATTGAACGAGATAGAATAAAGAGAGAAAAATGTTCAGATAAAAATATTGATTTAATTACTATTTATGATATGTTTCCAAAAGATTCATTAAAACCTTTTGATAAAAATTGCTATATATTTACTGATGATCTAAATAAAATGGATCATGTTTATTTAAAACAATTGGTTAATGAATTATGCAATAAATATAGTATATTGAATAATTTATCTGAAGAAGATTACATAACTATAGAGAATGAAGCATATGAAAACTCAAAATCAATGACACATGATATATTCTGCAAAAGAATGAGCGAAGTTCATCCAAATATACAAGTTATTGATAAATATGTTAATTCAAATAAAAGAATAAAAGTTAAATGTAATATATGTGGATTTGAATGGAGTGGTGTTCCTTTCAATATGTTGGCTGGTGATGGTTGCAGAAAATGTGGAACAAAAAAAGCTCATGAAAAATTTTTGAAAGAAAAAGACTGTTTAATAAATGAATTGAAAAACATAAATCCAGATATAGAAATAATTGGAGAATATACTGGAAGACATTCAAAAATTAAAACTAGGTGTAAGATTTGTGGATTTGAATGGGAACCAGTTGTATCTAGTTTGTTAAGGGGGTCATCGCACAAAAACTCAAAATCTATGCATAATTCGTTAAAATGATTATCTAGCATTGTGTATTTTTTAAATTTAGTATATAATGAATGCAGGTAAACAAATTGTTGTGATAAAATGATTTTTGTCCACGATTTGTCCACGTAACATATAAAATTAGTAATATTTATAATATAGATAATACTAATAATATAATGTACTAAATGCCCATAAAATAAGGGGAAAACACATAATACTATTTGTACCATATATAAGTAAAATATGGTCAAAGGTCGACCATGTGGAAGTGGTAAAAAATATAAACAATGCTGTGGTAAGTAA
>DUWA01000101.1 GCA_012840755.1 Mycoplasmatota bacterium
ATGTTTTTTGAAATACTTTGTTTACTTGTTGTATAATTACATTTCGTGAGAGGTTGTTCTATTAATTTAAATTTATACCTTTCTCTTGCGAGTCTTAGCCATAGTTCATAATCTTCGAGTGATCCCAAGGAACTATCAAATAATCCTACTTTAATTAATGATTCTCTTTTAGCAATAACCATAGGAGTGCCACCGATTATATTTTTGATCAAAAGTGCCTTATATAGCTCTCCTTGATCGTTGTAAAATTTGGGCTTTGTATTATATTTTATATTTTCATTAACCATATTTATGGTAGCTTGATGATAAAATACGTCTATTTCAGGATTTTTTTCTATATGCTTATTTACTTCTTCTAATTTATTTGGCATAAATTCATCATCGTCATCCAAAAATGCAACATATTTTCCTTTTGCCAATTTTATACCCATATTTCTGGAATAAGTAGCGCCCCAATGCAGATTGTTATGAAGATAGATAAACCGGTTGTCATTTAACTGCTTGACTAAATTTTTTGTTGATAAATTACCAACATCGTCTATTACAATTACTTCAAAATTTTGATAGGTTTGATCTTGGATGGATTTTAATGCTTTTTTTAATAGTTCATCTCTATTGTGAGTCGGGATTACAATGGAAATCATTTTCTAATAATATTTTAAATTATAATTTCAATCTTTTTCTTTTCTAAATATTTAAAGTAAACTATCGACATCAAAGATAAAAGGCCATATGCTGATGATAAATCATGTGATACATTCCAAAATAAAAAGTGATATAAAGCTATTAGAACAAGTGCTAAATAATTTGTTTTGAATCTATTAAATCTTTTCAAAAAATAAAAACATGAGACTAAGAAAATTATGGTTATTGTCATAAATGACATTAATCCAATAATTCCTGTTTCGAGCGTTACTTCCAAAAAAATATTATGTGGATAAAAACCTATTGCTTCCCAACTAGATCCAAGTCCATATCCCAGTGGGTTTGACACAATAGCTCTGATTGCGGGAATGTAAACAGCATTCATTCTTGGTTCTTCAGCGATATTGGAAGAAATTCGTAAAAAACGATCTATTAGATATTGTGGAATGTAGTTGTTAATCGTCCAAATTGCTATTACCGCTATAATGGCTATACTTAAACTGTAAAATAATTTAGCTTTAAAGGAGTTTTCTAAAAATGATTTTAAAATAAGAACAAATATTATCAATAAGAAAGAAAATATTATCGGTGATCTGCCAAATAATGTAAACAAGCTCATGTATCCTAAAATAATCCAGAAAATATTTACAAGAATTTTTATCTTTGATTTAGAGTAAAAAATATTTGAAAATCCAATTAGTATTAGTACCCCTATTGGAAGCCCAACATGCAAATAATGAAATACATTTAATGGGATACCTCTAACAAATTGACATATAGAAATAATTGCACACCAAATCATTAATAAATTAAGACCAATTGAAATGGATTTATCTTTTATAAGTATTGGAAATAATATAGTATAAATAGCCAATAAAATGTATTTTATTAAGTATGAAATATTCTTTAACGCGGATGGATTTATTAATATTGAGAAAAAAAGTATGAAGAAAAAAATATAAAAAGGCATCAGATTAATTAGTTTTTTCTTTGCAATCGTATCAGGATAGTTTAAAATAATCATAAATAATATCAATAGCAATGGGATAAAGTTTAATAAGTCCGTACTAACTATGACCATTTTAATAGAGGGAATTGCTATAATTAACATAAAAGCAAAACCGCCTAAAAGTGAAGATATTTCTTTTTTGGTAATTTTCATTTTAATCGATAATATTTTCCTATAAAATAGTCTGGAATCATAATTTTAAGACTGTTTTTTATGCAATTTACAAAGAAGTATTTGGTCGTTATATATATATTTTTCATCAATGGCATGTGATATTTTTTCCTTATATTGTAATGTTCTTTGGTTTTTAAAAACAAATTATTAAATGTTTCTGAAACCCCTCCAAGTTGCATCTTTGATAAAATGTCATCCAAAAAAACAATATATATCTTAAACATTTGTGCTCTTATTATTAATTCATTATCACCACATATTTTATAACTGCTATCGAATAATCCTATTTTTTTATATGTATTTATGCCGACAAATGTTGATGGGTGATTTAATGGCATCGTATATAATGATTTTTTCAAATGATTTTGATTCCTGTAGCTAATAAATTTTGCATCATTATTTTCTGTAAATTTTTCCATATGACCAGTTATAATTTCATTTGAAATATTTTTGCTATTTATTACGATTTTTTTTAAGGTATCATAATTATACATATCTCCGCTATTTAGTAAACCTATGATACTTCCATTGGATATTGATATCCCCTTATTCATTGCATCGTAGATTCCATTATCGGGTTCACTGATCCAGTAATCGATATAATTCTCATATTTTTTTATTATATCAAGTGTGCCGTCTGTGGATCCGCCATCAATAATTATGTATTCTATATTTGGATAGCTTTGGTTCAGAATACTAAGGATAGTCTCTTCGAGGTGTTTTGCCCCGTTAAAAACAACAGTAATAATGGAAATTAAAGGGAGATACACAATATTTTCTGGAGTAGCAGTTTTTATTGAATTATCCTGATTATGCTTCATAGTAGAGATGTAATCGTTTATATTTTGTTGAATCTCTCCTGGTGCTAATTTTAAAGGTTTATCATTACTGTCAATTATATACCAGCCGCTGGTTTCTGTTTTGTTTTCATATGGGATTATTTCATTATTATTTTTACAATCACTTTTTATATATTTATAGGAGTGTTTGAAATATCCTTTTGTTCTTAGCCCTCCCTCGCCTTTTCTTTCATGATTATTAGGTAGAAAGAGCATCGTTTCGAACTTATCTTCAGGGTTTCCAATAAATTTTGAGTTCTGAATATTCAATGTCGGATCGTTTATTTTATATTTAAATTCTTCTACAATTATCCCATTATTATCAAACTCTAAACAGTTATCAAACGGTCGGTTTAAAAGTTTAGTTGTATTAAAGTATTCAGTCATTATGTTGCTCGGAATATTTAGATTAATATATTTATATTTTGTTGATGTCGAACCGTTTGAATATACTATATAGAGTATTGCCTATTTTTGATTTAAGTGAACTATTATATTTATTTCCCGTGGAGCCAGAAATCCCTTGTAAAAATCTATAAACTCTAAAAGAACCGAAGTCGTAATATTCTTTTAATGATTCTATTTTTTTTAAAAATGCATACTCTAAATAGAATCCTTCTTTATCAAAAACTTCGTTGCCAATTTCGGTAAATTTTTCAAGAAAAAGATCTTTTTCTATTTTATATAAAATGGTTTCATTATAAGGAGGAATAGCTCTTGAAATATAATAAAATGAATTCTTGCCGTAAGAAGAATAAAGGACGGAATCAAAATTAGAAACCTTAATTCTTCCTGTAAGTTTAATAATTGTTTTTGAAGCATTAATTAATTTACTATTAGTTAATGCATAGTTTATAATTTCTATTTCACCATAACCCTTTCCATGGATAGAGGCTTTTGTTTGATCACCTTGAAAAGAAATTATTTCTAGCTCTTTATCATATATTTTTGATAATTCTTTGAGCTTTGTATAGTTGTATAAGTAGTTTGTATTTTCTGCAAATACAATTTTTTGAATGGAATGATATTTTTTAATAGCATATTCGATTGAATCAATATATTGTTGTAGACGTTCTGTTGTATCTGTTAGTTTTATATGAGGAATATTTTTATTGATATCAATAGACCCTGTTATAAGTAATACTGCGCTATTTCTGTAATTATTTCTTCCCATTTTATCTTTATATGTATTAGCCCGTAATAACCGAGCACTTTAATTGTATTTAATTTTATTTATTACTTTTGTATCGGACAAGCTGATCCGATGGTGATATATTATACCGAAGGATTTCTAAGGGGTTATTACTAATTGTAGTTTC
>DUWA01000102.1 GCA_012840755.1 Mycoplasmatota bacterium
AAAATAACTTATATAAAGATATAAAATATAAAAATACACAATTCGGTCCACATAAAGATGATTTTGAATTCATAGTAAGTGATAATAATTTAAAAACTTTTGGATCACAAGGACAGCAAAGAATGGCTATCCTAGCTATAAAATTAGCAGAATTAGAATTAATAATAAAATATAAAAAAAGAAAACCTATTTTATTATTAGATGACGTATTTAGTGAATTAGATTTAAATAAAAAAAATAATTTATTAAAATACCTAGACAAAGATTTACAAATAATTATAACAACAACAGATTTAAATAATATAGATGAAAAAATATTAAGAAAATCTAAAAAATACAAAATAGAGGATGCAAATTATATAGAAGAGGTGGATATATATGGAAAAAAATAAAAGTAATTATGATTCTTCAACGATACAAGTATTAGAGGGATTAGATGCAGTTAGAAAAAGACCAGGAATGTATATAGGTAGTACAGGTGAAAAAGGATTACATCACCTTGTATGGGAAATAGTTGATAATGCCATAGATGAGGCTTTAGCAGGATACTGTGATGATATAGAAGTAATAATAAATCCTGACAATTCAATAACAGTTAAAGATGATGGTCGTGGGATTCCAACAGGTGTTCATGAAAAAACAGGAAAATCTACAGTTGAGACAGTATATACTGTATTACACGCAGGAGGAAAATTTGGTGGTGGAGGCTATAAAGTTTCAGGAGGACTTCATGGAGTTGGAGCTAGCGTTGTTAATGCATTAAGTTCATGGTTAGAAGTAAAAGTATATCAAAATTCAAAAATTCATTATATGAGGTTTGAAAATGGAGGTCATCCTGTACATCCACTAGAAGTAATAGATTCATGTTCTGAAAATAGAACAGGAACAACAGTTACATTTAAACCTGACCCAAAAATTTTTACAGAGACAATATTATTTGATTTTGATTTATTAAAAAACAGATTAAGAGAATTGGCTTTTTTAAATAAAGGGTTAAGAATAATTCTTGTAGATGACAGAGATGAGAATGAAGAAAGAAAAGAAGTATTTTTTTATGAGGGTGGAATTAAGGCATATATAAATATGCTTAATAAAAATAAAGCTCCTATACATCAGGAAGTAATATATGTTGAAGGTGAAGAAAAAAATATTTCCATAGAAGTAGCTCTTCAATATAATTCAGGTTATGCAGAAAATGTATATTCATTTGTTAACAACATTAATACTCCAAATGGGGGTACACATGAGGATGGAGTAAAAAGAGCTTTAACACGTATAATAAATAACTATTCTAAAAATGCAGGAATATTAAAAGATAAAGATGAACCATTAACTGGAGAAGATGTTCGAGAAGGTCTAACAATGATTATTTCTTGTAAACACCCTGATCCACAATTTGAAGGTCAAACCAAAACAAAATTAGGTAGTACAGAAGTAAGAAAAATATCAGATACAATATTTTCAGAAGGCTTAGAACGTTTCTTATTAGAAAATCCAGATACTGCAAAATTATTAGTTGAAAAATCAATGACTGCCGCTCGTGCAAGAGTAGCAGCTAAAAAAGCAAGAGAATTAACAAGAAGAAAAAACGTATTAGAAATATCTAGTTTACCAGGTAAATTAGCTGACTGTTCTAGTAAGGATGCTACAATCTCAGAAATTTTTATAGTTGAAGGTGATTCAGCAGGTGGTTCAGCAAAATCTGGACGAGATAGTAAGACACAAGCTATATTACCATTAAGAGGAAAAATATTAAATGTTGAAAAAGCAAGATTAGATAAAATATTAGCAAATGCTGAGATAAGATCAATGATAACTGCATTTGGAACGGGAATTGGACAAGAGTTTGATATATCAAAATTAAGATATCATAAAATAATAATAATGACAGATGCTGATGTCGATGGTTCCCATATTAGAATACTTTTATTAACATTTTTCTATCGTTATTTTAAACCTTTAATTGAAGGAGGATACATATACGCTGCTCAACCACCTTTATATAGAATAACGCACAATAGAATATCAAAGTATGTGTATTCTGAAGAAGAGAAAGATGAGTATTTAAAAACAATAACAAAAGATGTAAAAATAAGTATTCAAAGATTTAAGGGTCTGGGTGAAATGAATGCTGAAGAATTAGCTGAAACAACAATGAATATAGAAAATAGAACATTATTACAAATAACTTTAAATGATGCAATTGAAGCAGATGCAATTCTAACAGATTTAATGGGAGAAGAAGTTGAACCTAGAAGAGAATTTATAGAAAAAAATGCTAAATTTGTTGAAAATTTAGATATATAGGAGGGATAAAAAATGTTTGATAATAAAAAAGATTTACAATTTTCTACTGAAATAAAAAAATCTTTCCTAGATTATGCAATGAGTGTAATTGTTTCGCGTGCATTACCTGATGTAAAAGATGGTTTAAAACCAGTACAAAGAAGAATAATTTATGGAATGAATGAATTAGGTGCTGTTTCAACATCATCACATAAAAAAAGTGCTCGTATAACAGGTGATGTAATGGGAAAATATCACCCACATGGTGATTCGTCTATATATGAAGCATTAGTTAGAATGGCTCAGGATTTTTCATATAGATATATGTTAGTTGATGGACATGGAAACTTTGGTTCGATTGATGGCGATGGTGCAGCTGCACAACGTTATACAGAAGCTAAAATGTCTAAATTAAGCATGGAATTAGTTAGAGACATGAATAAAAACACTGTTGATTTTAAAGCAAATTATGACGAAACTGAAAAGGAACCAGTGGTTTTACCTTCAAGGTTTCCTAATATATTAGTAAATGGTTCAACAGGTATTGCTGTAGGAATGGCTACTAATATTCCACCTCACAATTTAAAAGAAGTTATTGATGGAGCAATTGCATTAATAGATAATCCAGATATGGAAGTAATTGAGTTAATGGAATATATTAAAGGTCCTGATTTCCCTACGGGAGCAACAATATTAGGTAATAGTGGAATTAAAAGAGCTTATGAAACAGGCAAAGGAATAATAAGTATTAGAGCTAAAGCAGTAATAGAAGAGATGAAAAATGGAAAAAATCAAATTATAATAACTGAGATTCCATATATGGTCAATAAATCAAACTTAGTAAGTAAAATTGCCGATTTGGTTAGAGATAAAGTAATAGATGGAATAACTGATTTACGTGATGAATCAAATATTAAAGGAATTAAAATAGTTATAGAATTAAGAAAAGATGTAATTCCTAATGTTATTTTAAATAATTTATATAAACACACTGCATTACAGTCATCATATGGAATTAATATGTTAGCTTTAGTAGATGGTGAACCAAGAATTTTAAGTTTAAAAGAAACATTAGAAAAATATCTTGAACATCAAAAAGTAGTAATAATACGCAGAACAAAATATGATTTAGAAAAAGCAAAAAATACGGCTCATATTTTAGAAGGCTTAAAAATTGCTCTTGATAATATAGATGAAATAATTAAACTATTAAAAGCATCTAATAATGATAGCGATGCTTTAAATGAATTAATTTCCAAATTTAATTTAACTGAAGCACAAGCAAAAGCTATTCTTGAAATGAAATTAAGAAGATTAACAGGATTAGAAAGAGAAAAAATTGATGAAGAACTAAAAAAACTTTTAGAGCAAATCTCTGATTATACAGATATATTAAATAATCATACAAGAGTTATAAATATTATAAAAGAGGAATTAACTGAAATAAAGAATAAATATGGTGATGATAGAAGAACAGAAATAGATATGACAGCAATTGATTATATAGAGGATGAATCTTTAATACCTGTTGAAGATATAGTTATTACTATAACTAATAAAGGTTATATAAAAAGAATGACTAGTGAAACGTATAAAACTCAAAATCGTGGTGGTGTAGGAATTAAAGGCATGACAACAAACGAAGAAGATTTTGTAGAAAATATAATTTCAATGACAACACATGATTATTTAATGTTTTTTACAAACAAAGGGAAAGTATATAGGGTTAAAGGATATGAAATTCCTTTATTCAATAGACAATCCAAGGGAATTCCAATCATAAATTTAATTCAAATAGAAAAAGATGAGATTGTAAAAGCTATGTTAAAAGTTAAACAAGACGAAGAATCTAAATATATTGTATTTTGTACACAAAAAGGTAGTGTAAAAAGAACAAGTCTGAAGGAATTTGAAAATATTAGATTATCTGGAAAAATTGCTATAACTTTAAGAGAAAATGATGAATTAATCTCTGTTAAAAAAACGACAGGCTCTAATGAGATACTAATGGCAACATCAAACGGAAGAATGATAAGATTTGACGAGTCAGAAGTAAGAGTGATGGGAAGAACAGCATCAGGAGTTAAAGGTTTAGACGTTGGTAATGGAATATGTGTTGGATGTGAAATAGCTTATAAAAATCAAGAAATATTAGTTGTAACTGAAAACGGATATGGAAAAAGAACAAATATCGAAGAGTACCGTATAACACATCGTGGTAGTAAAGGTGTAAAAGCTTTAAACATAACAGAAAAAAATGGAAACATAGTTTCATTCAAAACTGTATATGGAGATGAAGATTTAATGATTGTAACGAACAACGGAATGATTATTAGACTTCCATTAAAACAGGTTTCAACAACAGGAAGAGTTGCACAGGGAGTTAGACTAATTAATTTAAAAGAAGATCAAAAAGTAGGAACAATAGCAATAATTAAAGCAGATATATCAGAAGAAGAAATAATAGAAGAAGACAATATTCAATAAAAAAAATGGGTTCTTTGTCAAATAGTGTTGGTGAGACCAAAAACTAATGATAATGAATTAAATTTATCGCAGGTCAAGACGCAAGTCTTGATCTGTTTTTTTAAGCTATTACATTTTTAATTTTTATAATAC
>DUWA01000103.1 GCA_012840755.1 Mycoplasmatota bacterium
ATATTAGTTGTTAAAAATACACCTGGGTTTTTAATTGAATTATCCACATGACTTTCAGCAGCAAAATTAATTACAATATCAAATGATTCTTCTGAAAATAATTTATCTACAAATTCCCTATCAGTAATATCGCCTTTTACAAATTTGAAATTGCTATTATTTTCTAATGATTTAATATTGTTATAATTCCCTGCATATGTAAGTGCGTCTAAACACACAAATTCTTCATTAGGATATTTATTTACAACAAAATGTAAATAATTACTTCCTATAAAACCAGCTCCACCAGTTATTAATGTTTTCATAAAATCTCTCCCTTACTTCGTATTTATATTTGTTTTTAATTCTTCATTATATCTTATTATTGCATCTTTCCATTCAGGCAATAAGTAAAATCCTTTATCTAATAAAATTTGTTTATCTAATTTAGAATTTAATGGTCTTTCGGCTTTTGTTTTATAATCGCTTGTTTTTATTTCGTTTACTTTAACATTTAAATTATTTGTTTCAAATATATATTTAGCAAATTCTGCCCAACTACAATAACCAGAATTAGTAGCATGGTATATACCATACTTTTCTGTTTCAGACATATCTACTAAAAGTTTAGCTAAATCAACCGTATATGTTGGACTACCTATTTGATCTGATACTATGTTTAATTCATCTTTAGTTTGAGCAAGTTCTAGCATTTTTTTCACAAAATTATTACCATTTATACCAAATACCCAAGAAACTCTTACTATAAAAGATTTTGAATATTCCATTGTATGAACTTCACCTAAAAATTTTGTTTTACCATACACTCCTAATGGATTTGGCATATCTTTTACATCATATATTCCTTCTTTTTTACCATCAAATACATAATCCGTACTGATATATATAATTTTAGCACCAACTTCACGTGCCATTTCTACTAAGTTTTTAGTTCCTTCAACATTTACTTTATAAACTAAATCTTCTTTTTCTTCCGCTAAATCTACGTTGGTCCATGCAGCACAATGAAATATAATATCTGGACTGCTTGCTAAAACTACATTTTCAACTTGATCAATATCAGTTATATCCATCTCTTCTAAAGTTGGAGCTATAATATTATTATCATTAATTCCTCTTTTTTTAAGTTCTCTTATTATGTCATAACCAAGTTGACCTTCTGAACCAGTTATCAAATATCTCATTATATCTCTCCTTTTTTAAAAAATATTGGACAGTCTTTAAACATTTTATTATTTTGATCTTTATCAGATAGTATAGGATTATCTATACCATACTCCTCAAGTTTCCAATCAATATTTAAATCTGGATCATTCCACAATATTCCCTCTTCATCTTCTTTAGAGTAATCATTATCTACAAGATATTGAAATAATGTATTATCTTCTAAACTAACAAATCCATGAGCAAATCCACGTGGTACAAATAGTTGTCTACCGTTTTCTGGTGTTAATAAAACGCTAGTCCACTTACCAAATGTGTTTGATCCTTCTCTTAAATCCAAAACAACATCAAGTACTGAACCATTTAAACACTCCACAATCTTAGCTTGGCATTTTGGATTTTTTTGAAAATGAAGTCCTCTAACTATTCCTTTAGAACTAAGTGAACGATTGCACTGAACAACTGCACCAAAATTAATATTATTGTCTTTTAATTGTTTTTCAATAAAGAAAGGAGAAAAATATCCTCTTTCATCACCAAATTTATCAGGCTCTATAATATAACAATCATCTAACTCTGTTTTTATTAATTTCATTATTTTCCTCTGATGCTTTTTTTGCTTTTTCAACTGTTTTTATTAAGTATTGGCCATATGAGTTTTTTTGCATAACAAGAGCACTTTTCATAACTTCTTCTGCAGTTAACCAACCATTCTTAAATCCAATTTGTTCAAGACAACTAATTACAGATCCTCTTACATTTTGCATAGTTTTAATAGCATGTGATGCGTCAAGTAGACTATCATATGTACCTGTATCAAACCAAGTATATCCTCCACCTAATAAACATGCCTTTAATTTTCCTTCTTCTAAAAATACTCTATTTAAATCAGTAATTTCTAGTTCACCACGAGCTGATGGTTTTAATTTTTTTGCTTTCTCAACAACTGAGTTATCATAAAAATAAAGTCCTGTTATACAATAATCAGATTTTGGATTACTAGGCTTTTCTTCAACTCCAATAACATTTTTGTTCTCATCGAATTCCATAATTCCAAATCTTTCTGGATCTTTTACTTGATATCCAAAAATTGTCGCGTAACCTTCTTCTGCATTACGTCTAGCTTGTTCTAATTCTTTTACAAAGTCATTTCCATGGAAAATATTATCTCCAAGTACCATGGCAACACTATCATCACCTATAAAGTCTTCTCCTAAAATAAATGCTTGTGCTAGTCCATCTGGGGATGGCTGAATAGTATAACTTAAATCGATTCCAAATTGACTACCGTCACCCAATAGTCTTTTAAAATTATCTTGATCTTCTTTTGTAGTAATAATCAAAATGTCTTTTATACCCGCAAGCATCAACACTGATATTGGATAATAAATCATTGGTTTATCATAAAGTGGTACTAATTGTTTACTTGTAGCTTTTGTAATTGGATACAGTCTAGTACCAGACCCTCCAGCTAAAACGATTCCCTTCACAAAATAACCTCCTATACTGTTGTAATCTATTATATACATCTATTCTGTATATAATTTGATTATATCAAAAAAAAACAAATAAATATAGTTAATTATATAACTTTCTATTTGCTTTTACATTATTATATTTGATTAAAATCATTGAAACAATAAAGTTTACTGATGGTGAAGTAAAAGTATGACCTACAATAGTAGATAAAATTATAATTAAA
>DUWA01000014.1 GCA_012840755.1 Mycoplasmatota bacterium
GTATTATTTAAAAAAGGTGAGGAGATATCTAATTTACATATGAATTTAAAAGAACTACAAAAAGAAAAAAGAATTAGGACCTCACTTTTTAAAATAACCCATGAGATAAAAAACCCAATTGCTGTTTGTAAGGGATATTTAGATATGTTTGATATTCACAATAGTGATCATTCAATAAAATATATACCTATTATAAAGGAAGAGGTTAATAGAACACTCACTCTGTTACAAGATTTTCTATCACTAGACAATATTAAAATTAATAAAGACATATTAGATATAAATTTATTATTAGATGAATCCTTAAAAAGTTTTAATCCACTTTTAAAAAACAATAATATTACAGGATGTTTTGATATATCTGATGATGAGGTGTTTATATATGGAGATTATAATAGACTTACTCAAGTAGTAATTAATATAATTCAAAATAGTGTTGAATCAATGAAAAAAGATAAAATTAGTTTTATAAAAATATACACTAAAGTTGATGATAATTTTATAAAAATTTATTTTGAGGATAATGGTTGTGGGATGAGTAAGGAAAATTTAAAAAAATTAGAACAACCTTTTTTTACAACAAAAGCAAAAGGAACAGGATTAGGTGTTTACCTTTCAAAAGAGATAATTAAAGCACATGATGGAACTTTAAGATATAAATCAAAAGAGGATTATGGAACTACAGCCATATTAAAATTACCATTGTATAGCAATAAAATGAAATTAGAGATATAGTAAAATTATTATATTATAAAAAAGAACAAACTTATACATTTGTTCTTTTTTTAAAACGTAATTATAATATATAACTTTTAATTTGCCTCTAAATAAATAGTTTTGTCATAAACATGTTGATTTGTTTCATATTTTTCTAATGTGTTTGTATCTATTAAGAAAAACTTATATTTATTTTGTTCTTTATAATTCATATCATTGGTAACAGGATCATCCCAAGTAAGATCTAAATGATACCAATTATCGTTTAAATAAAGTAAATTCCAAACATGTTTTTCGCTAGCCACTTTATAATTTTTAATACCTAGTTTGTGTAAAAATAGTGCCATATAATCTGTATAACCACCACATAATGCTTTTTTAGTTTCAATTGGACCAAGTGCTTTATGTGATTTATAATTTCCTACAGTAACAACATTATAATTACCAACTAAGTCAGCACCTAAACTATCATATTCAGTAGTGTCAACAATATAATCATGTATTGCTTTAATTTTTTCTTCTAAAGACATAGAATCATTTGTATAATTTTTTAATACATAATCCACTTCATTATTTGCTCTAATAATCTCTTGTTCAGTATATAGCTTATCTATAATTACAGTAATTTTCCCACTTTCATCAATAGATAAATATAATTGTTTGTAACTATTATATGGATGAACAAAATTATTTATATTAGAAAGAGTAGTATTAGTAGAAGATAAATCTCTTATTTCATCTTCACAAAGAATATAATTCTCATGACAATAAAATGAAAATTCTTCCCAGCCATTATTTAAAACCGTATAAAATGTATTTAAAAAATCTTGTTTGCTCTCAATAAAAAAATTATCTGTTTCTTTAACGTATAAGTATACATTGTTGGTTTTATAATCATTAGCTTCTTGTATAACTATTACTTTCTTAAATATAAAATTATCAACTACATAGCTAACTATTGTTTCTTTATATATATATATTCCTATAATACTAGCTAGCAGTATTATAGCTGTTATTATTTTTTTCATATTTTCACCTAGTTATATTATACCAAAAATATAATAAAAAGAATCACTAAAATAAAAAAATTAATGATTAGCTTAATTCATTAACTTTTTTTGTTAAACGTGATTTTTGACGAGCAGCTAAATTTTTAGAAGCAACTCCAACTGCTGCAGCTTTATCAATTCTTTTAATAGCAACTTTTAAAGCTTCAGTAGATTTATCTTTATCATTAAGAGTTACTGCTTTCTCAACATTTTTAATAGCAGTTCTCATGCTTGATTTATATGTATTATTAGCAACTTTATTTTTAGCTATAACATTTACCTTTTTCTTAGCATTTTTCATATTTGGCATAATTTCACCCCCTAAGTAACCCTATAGAACATTTTAAC
>DUWA01000104.1 GCA_012840755.1 Mycoplasmatota bacterium
AACAAGCAATATTATTTTCATTAATAATAGGAGTTCCTTGTACAATTCTTTTTATCATTAAACCAGATATATTACTAAAATTTTTATATAATACTGATAAAGGAATATTGTATACAAGAATATTAGCACCAATATGTTTGATTTATTATATTCAAGCACCATTAACAGCTACTCTTCAAGCTATTGGTAAATCTAAGTGTGCTATGAAAGGAACTTTATTCGGTATGATAATAAGAACTAGTTTACTTTTTGTTTTATCTTATTTAAAAATAGGAATGTGGCCTTTAATTATAGCAACTAGTGTTAATATAATTTATATTACCTTACATCATGCTAAATATGTGAAAAAGTATTTAAATTAAAAAATAGATAATGTATTATTTAACCAAATCATTTTGTGTGATAATGAAAGTCTTATTTTTAGTATAAAAACAATAAAACACATCATTTAATTCAATTTTTTTATCTTTTAGCATCTTTAACAACCATTTTTCATCTTTATTTAATGCTTTTAATGTTTCTTTTTCAATATTACCATCAAGTATTATAGGAAATGGATAATCAGCAGGATGTTTGAATACTGATAATTTTCCATTTACCTCCAATACTGCATGTTTTACTTGATCTAGACTAGCTATTTCTTGTTCTCTTAATTGAAGCATTAGATCATCTAAGCTATACCTTTGTTTAAACATTTCTTTAAAATTAATTTTTCCATCTTTGATTATTACTGACTCTTTTCCATCTAACATTCTTCTAATTTTACTACTTTTTAATGATATAAAAGAAATCGTAACTTGAAGGACTAAAAGTAATGTCATAGGAACAATAGATAAAAGAAGCGGTATTTTATCATCTTCAATTGAAATAGCAGCTACCTCTGCTATTAAAATAGAAACTATTAAGTCAACTATACTTAATTTTCCTACTTCTTTTTTTCCCATTAACCTGTACATTATAATAATATAAAAGTATAAAACTACTGTCTTTATTATTACATCAATATATTGCATATAATCACCTATATTAATTATGTAAAAAGAATATTTTTTTATTCATTGAATATTTTTAAATAGGAGGAATTTTAATGAAATATTTAAAAAAGATAGGTGTTAGTTCTACATATTTAATCGGAATTGTTTTGTTTTCCACATTATTAATCACTATTTTAAATTACTTTAATGTAATAAGTTACACGCTTGTAAATATATTTGAATTATTAATATTAACAACTTCTTTTTGGTATGCTGGTTATAAAATCGGTAATAACTCAGATAAAAAAGGATGGTTAGAAGGTTTTAAATTTAGTTTTATTTATGTCTTACTATTTTTTATATTAAATTCTGTTGTTTTTAATAATAAGTTTCATATAATGGATATTATATTTTACATAATTATCATTCTTTCAACTATTTTTGGCAGTGTGTTTGGAATAAATAAAAAACTTAAAAACAAATAAAAAGACTTATAAGTTATCAATAAGTCTTTTTTAACGAAGAACTTTTATTTTTTGTTTAGTAACTTTCAAACACTTTTCAAGTGGCATAGTAATTTTATCAGTATAAATAATTTCCATTTCATGCAGTGCTCTAGTCATAGCAACATAAAGTAATTTCATATCAGTTGAACTAGTAGAAGAATAAGTGTTTTCTGATGCATCATTTATTATTACTGCATCAAATTCTAATCCTTTAGCTAAATAACTAGTAATAATACAAAGCCCACTTTCATATTTATCTTCAGGATGTTTTATACAATTAATATCCATTCCTATGTTCTTCATAAAATTATATATTTCTGTTAATTCTTTAATATTTTTACAAATGATAGCTATTGATTCATAACCATTTTTTTTATACTGCGATATTCTTTCTAATATTATATTAAAATTATTATTTTCACTTTCGGTAAATGCTACTTCTGAACCTTCTCTTATAACTGGTAGTGC
>DUWA01000105.1 GCA_012840755.1 Mycoplasmatota bacterium
AATAGGAGAATGTTAATGGAAAAAATTGATAAAACAATAGAAATATCTTTTAGAGGAAAAGACAAGAAATCATTTCCTATGTATACTTCATTGTTAGAAATTAGTAAGAATTATCAAAAACATTTCAATTATCCAATTATGGTTGCCAAAGTTGATAATGAAATATATGAACTTGATAAAACGATTGATAAAGATTGTAATATTGATTTTTTTGATAGAAGTAGTGCTATAGGAAATAATGTATACTCTAAAAGTGTTCAATTTTTGCTTATAGTTGCAGTTAGAAAAGTTTTAGGAAGTGGTGCTAAAGTAATTATCCAGCACTCAATAGATAAAGGAATATATTGTGAAATAGAAGGAATCAGTCTTGATCAACCAAAACTAAATATGATTGAAGAAACCATGCAACATATGGTTAAAAGAGATTATATCATTACTAAGTTAAAGGTTGATAGACTTGATGCAATTAAATACTTTAAAAAAGAAAACATGTTAGATAAAATGAAAGTACTAAAATATACTAGTAATACTTTGATTAATCTACATAGATTAGATGATGTTTATGATTACTTTTTTAGTGAGCTAGCATATAGTACCAAAGATTTAGACTCTTTTAAATTGACATATATAAAAGATAATGGATTTGTTCTTCTGTATCCAAATATATATAATCCGGATTTAATTTTAGATTACCAACACAGAGAAAAGGTTTTTAATGAATTTTCAAAATATACTAAATGGGGAAAAACAATAGGAATAAATAATGCATCTGATTTAAATGAATTTGTTTCTCAAGGGAAGTATACAGATATAATAAGATTGTCAGAAGTATACTATGAGAGTCAATTATCAAGAATTGCTGATAAAATATATGATAATAAAGATAATATAAAAATTATTTTATTAGCAGGACCTTCATCTAGTGGGAAAACAACAACATCTAAAAAACTAGAAGTATATCTTCAAGCAAAAGGATATAAAACACATACTATTTCTGTAGATGATTATTTTCTAGAAAAGGAAGAAACACCGCTTGATGAGTATGGAGAAAAAGATTTTGAATCTATAAGAGCAATAGATATAAGTCTATTTAATGATCACATGACTAAATTATTAAATGGAGAAAAAGTATTATTACCACAATATAATTTTATTACAGGTAAAAAAGAGTATAAGAAAAGATGGTTAGAAATAAAAGAAGGGGATATTATAATAATCGAAGGGTTACATGCGTTAAATGACGAACTAACACTATCAATTGACAGAAATTTAAAATATAAAATATATATAAGTCCTTTAACACAATTAAATATTGATGATCATAATAGAATTCATACTAGTGATACGAGAAGATTAAGAAGAATTATTAGAGATAATCGTTCAAGAGGATATAACGCTTCTGATACTTTGAAAATGTGGCCTCGTATTAGAAGAGGTGAAGAAAAATATATTTATCCATATCAAGAAGATATTGATGCAGTTATAAACTCTTCACTAATATATGAAATAGGGGTTTTAAAAGTATATGCAGAACCATTATTATATTCAGTACCAGAAGATGATGAGTCATATGAAGAAGCTATAAGGCTTATAAATTTACTTAGAAATTTTTTACCAATACCTAGTGATGATATATCTAAGGATTCTGTTTTAAGAGAATTTATTGGTGGTAGTAGTTTTAAGGAATAGTGTAAGATTATAAAATATAATAAATTGAAAGAGGGATAAAATGATAAAAGTAGCAATTAATGGATTTGGTAGAATTGGAAGGTTAGTTTTTAGAATATTGGAAGAAGATCCAAATTTTGAAGTTGTAGCAATTAATGATTTAACTGATGCAGAACAACTAGCATATCTTTTAAAATATGATACAAACCATAGAACATATAAAATAAATGAGATAGGGTTTGATGAAGAAGGAATTATTGTCAGTGGTAGAAAAATTAAAGTTTACGCTGAAAAAGATCCTGCTAACTTACCATGGGGAGAACTTGATATTGATCAAGTATTTGAATGTACTGGTTTTTTTACAGATAAAGAAAAAGCTAGTGCTCATATAACTGCAGGGGCTAAATCAGTGATTATTTCTGCACCAGCTAAAGGGGACTTAAAAACAATAGTATTTGGTGTTAATGAAGATACTTTAACTGGAAATGAAGAGGTGATTAGTGCGGCATCTTGTACAACAAATTGTCTTGCACCTGTTGTGAATGTTTTAAACAAGGAGTTTAAAATAATAAAAGGATACATGACGACAGTTCATGCTTACACAAACGATCAATCAACATTGGATGTTGCCCACAGAAAAGGTATTTATGGCAGACGTGGTAGAGCAGCTGCGGCAAATATTGTTCCATCTTCAACGGGTGCTGCTAGTGCAATTGGTCTTGTTATACCAGAATTAAAGGGCAAATTAGATGGTAGTGCTTTAAGAGTGCCAACCCCAACAGGATCAGTAATAGACTTAACTTTAGAATTTGAAAAAAACACTACTGTAGAAAATATAAATAATTTACTTGAAAAACATTCTAATGAAACACTCGGCTTTACACTTGATCCAATTGTTTCAAGTGATATTATAGGTTCAGGCTATGGAGCTTTAGTTGATGGACTGCTAACATCAATACTAGAAGTAGACGGAAAACAATTAATTAAGGTAGTAGCATGGTACGATAATGAAATGGGTTACAGTACCCAAATGGTTAGAACTGCAAAATATTTGTATAAAAAAAAGGGTTCTTTGTCAAATAGTGTTGGTGAGACCAAAAACTAATGATAATGAATTAAATTTATCGCAGGTCAAGACGCAAGTCTTGATCTGTTTTTTTAAGCTATTACATTTTTAATTTTTATA
>DUWA01000015.1 GCA_012840755.1 Mycoplasmatota bacterium
CCATTATATAAATATTATAATATATTTAATACTATATTTCAATCTTTTATATAATCAAGATATATATATTTTTTATAAAAAAAAGTGGATTATATTCCCACTCTATGATAATCAAGTCTTAATTTATCAGCAATTGTAACAATAAATTCAGAATTAGTTGGTTTTGCTTTATCAATATCAACACTGTGCCCAAATATTTCCTCCATTAATGACCAATCTCCTCTATTCCAACTTACTTCTATTGCATGTCTTATTGCTCTTTCAACCCTAGACACTGTAGTATCGAACTTTTCTGCTAGTTCCGGATACAATTCTTTGGTTATTCCACCAATTGTTTCTGGTCTTTCAAATATTATGCTTATAGCTGATCTAATATATTGGTATCCTTTTATATGTGACGGAATACCTAGTTCGTGTAATATTTTTGTAATCGAAACCTGAATGTTGTTGTGATAAAAATCTATACTTCTTCCTTCATCTTTTCTTTTATATAATTCTAATATTCTTTTTTCAATATCGGTCATTTCAAACGGTTTTAATATAAAATAATTAACTCCATAGTCTGACACTTCTCTAATAACCTCACCAGCATTATAACTTGTTGCTACAATGACCTTTTTATTTATACCTCTTCTTTTCATTTGTTCAAGTACATAAAGACCATCTCTTTTAGGCATAATTAAATCTAATATAATAACATCATAATCCGATTGTTTTTCGGCAATAACCTTTATCCCCTCTTCACCATCATATGCACATAAATCAATCGATATTTGTGCGTGATTTGTAAAATATTCTTTTACCATTCCTACTAAATTTACATTATCATCTACTATTAATACTCTAATTTTTTCCATTTTTCTTTTCCCTTCTATTTTACCTTTCGAAACAATTATACTACATTTTTTTTTGATTTGCATAGTGTTAAAATTATCTTTTTTTGTCGAATTATGTCGAAATAAATAAAAAGAAGTTATTTCAACAAAACAACTTCTATAATTTTTGAAAATTTATCTATTTTTAAGGATGTTCCTCCTACTAAAAAACCTGACAAATTAATTATTGAATTTAATTCCTTAATGTTTTTTTCATTAACACTTCCACCATATAAAACTTTTATATCTTCTGTTTTATATAATTCAAAAATAGTTTTCTTTATAAAATCAACGGTTTTATAAATATCTTCATTAGTCGGTATTTTATCAGTACCAATAGCCCAGACTGGTTCGTATGCTATTATAATATTAGATATGTTTGATATATTGGTTAATGCTTTTGTAATTTGATTTTTAATAATTGATTCAGTTTTGAATAGTTCTTTTTCCTCTATTGTTTCTCCCACACACAATACTACTTTCAAACCATTTTCTAATGCATTTTTAATTTTATTATTTATTATTGTATCTGTTTCCTTGTAGATACTTCTTCTTTCACTATGTCCAATTAAAACATATTCACACCCTAAATCCTTTGCTTGGATAGCTGAAATTTCTCCTGTATATGCACCAAAATTATTTGAATTTATATTTTGAATACCTACCTTATAATTATTCTTTATAAATTTGTATAGGTGTATATTACTGGGACAAATAACTACATTCAAATCCTTATATTTAAATTGATCTATATATTTATTTATATCGTTTATTAATAAATTCATTTTAAAATTAGCTATAACTATTTTATTTTCCACCGATACTCTCCTTAATTATGTCTCTTACCTTAGTAATTATATTTCTTTTTTTCTTGTCCGAGTTTTTTATTGCATTGTTGTATACATCTAAAACTCTTTCACCAAAATACTTAGAAGAATGCATCTCAGAACTTATTTTTGCTTGATTACAAATCTTTGATAACAATGCTTTGTCAAAAAATAATTTTTCTATTATCTTTTGGTATTCCTTTTTGTTATTAAATAAAAAGCCATTTAAACCATCAATAATTGTCCCGTTAAAACTCTCATCATTAATAGCAACCACACATTTTGATGACGCCATTGCTTCTATAACTGTAAGTCCTTGTGTTTCGGTTAACGATGCAGTTGCAAAAACATCAGCTAATTGATAATAAATTGGTACAATTTCCCAAGGTACTTTACCTGTAAAAATAACTTTATCCTCTATCTTGTATTTTCTAACAAGGTCCTTAAATTCGTCTGAATCTGGTCCATCACCAATTATAATCAGTTTACAATTGCTTTTTTTCTTAACTAATTCTTTTTGACATTCAATTAAAAAATCTACATTTTTTTCTTTTCCTAGTCTACCAACAAAGAGAATAATAAAGTCATTATTAGAAATTTTCAATTCCTTTTTTATATTTTCTATTTGATCTTTATCTATATTTTCTGGATAAAAACGATCTAATTCTATTCCTGTTGGTATGATATGAACATTTCTATCATATTTATATTTTTCTTTAAATAAATCGTATGTTTTTTTAGTTGGAACAATTAGTTCACTAGTTGTTTTATCACAATAAAACTTAGTTAAGTATTCTACAATTTTTTTACTTGGACCATCGAAATATCCTTTTGTAATATAGTGTACATAATCCTCATACATAGTATGATATGTGTGTACTAAAGGAATATCCAGCTGTGTAGCTATGATTCTTGCAAAAGTACCTACACCGAATTCAGTATGTGAGTGGATTATATCTAAATCCCATTTTTTAATTATATTAATTGATCTTATTGGATATATACCAGTCAACCTATAATCATATATTCCGATTGGAACTCCTGGTATCCTAATTATCTTTTTATCATCTTGATATTTATAGTTTATTCCTTCTGGATTAACAGTTACAATAAATACTTGATGACCTTTTTTTTCTAATGCTTTTTGAAGCATTAATACACTTGTTGAAACTCCATTTATGTAAGGAGGGTATGTATCTGTAAATATTCCAATTCTCATATTAATTATTCCTTTCTTTTATGTTTACAACAATAGATCCTATTATTAAGCCTAAATAATAAGTTATAAATCTCCATACTAACATTATTGCCATTAATTGCGGACCTTTTATAAAATTTTTATAAAATTCAACAAAACCATATTCAAGTCCACCAGTACCCCCTGGCATTGGAATGAATGCACCCATTATCATTACATAAGCGCTTGCTACAATTACATTTATAATATTAGGAGTATCTTTTATCCCTAAACTATACATAACAAATAAAGGTATTATATATTGACATATAAGAGCTATTAAATTAATTATAATCATAAATACAAATCTTAGTTTGTTACTAACTAAAATTTTTGCACCTTCATGGAAATTATTTGTATATATCTTCCAATCGTTTATTTTTTTTTCTTTATTTTTTACAATTTTCAATTTACTTAAAATGTTTATAATA
>DUWA01000106.1 GCA_012840755.1 Mycoplasmatota bacterium
AGTATAATTTAAATAGGTGGTAACATGATTTATTTATTTTATGGAAATAACCAATTTTCAATAGACAATGAAATAAAAAAAATTATAAAAGAAAATAAAATAGAAGAAATAGATAAAGTTAAATATGATTTAGAACAAACCAACATTTCTAATATATTAGACGATGCTCTAACTACATCATTATTTGAAAACAAGAAATTAATAATCGTTGAAAATTCATATATATTTACCGGTGTTAATTCTAAAAAAGAGATAGATCATAATATTGATTATTTAAATACATATCTAAATAGTCCAAGCACTGATACAATCTTAATATTCATTACTAATAATGAAAAAATAGATGAAAGGAAAAAAATCACTAAATCAATTAAAAAGAATTATATTATTAAAGAATTTAATAATAACAATTCAAATGAGTACATAATGAACTATAATATAGATAAAGAGACTTTTAATTATTTAAAAAACTATGTTGGAAACGATAATTACGTAATAGAAAATGAATTAAAAAAAATCACTTTATATAAAAATGATAATTCTAAAATAACAAAAGAAGATATTAATAAAATAAGTTCTAAAAATATAGATATAGACTTATTTAGTTTTATTGATAAAATAATAATGAAAAACAAAAAAGAAGCACTATTAATATATAACGAATTAAAAAAATACAATGAGGAACCAATAAAACTTATTGTGATGGTTGCTAATCAAATAAGAATTATGTATCAGTCAAAAGAACTATTAAAAAGAGGTTATACTGAAAAAAATATTTCTGAAACATTAAATATTCATCCATATAGAGTTAAATTAGCTATAGAAAAGTCTTATACATATGACTCGAAAATATTATTGGATTATTTAAAAAAACTGGCTGATATGGATGAAAATATTAAAAAAGGGCTTATTGATAAATATAGTGCATTTGAATTATTTATAATTACTATGTAAAAAACAAAAAATATATTCAATTTCTATTAATAATATATACTATACATTTATACGTGTTTTTTATAAAAACAACAATACTTATCTAAAATGTTTACTACTATTTATATACTTTAAAAATCATAGGAGGGATAATATGAATAAAGATTTAAAAATAATTAAAAATGAATATGGTGAAAAAATGATGCAGTTATGCATAACATTATTTCCTAACCTATTAGATCAAGAAGGATTACTACCAAAAATATTAATGTCTAATTTTGATACTAACCACACATTATATGATGATTTAAAAGCAAATGAAAAAATAACTGATTTTAAACATTATATATATAATATATTAAACGAGGAGTTGAAAAATAATCCTAATCATACATCACCTGAAAAGATATCATCTAATATTGAAGATAACTTATATCAAAAAAATATAAATAGATTTGAATTAAATAAATATATAAAAGCAAATGATGGTAAATATTATAAATATAACTATAAAATTAACGACATATATTATTGTCCTAATAATATCATTATCGATAATTTTGAAGTGAAAAAAATACCGAAGGAAAAAGGGTTATTAATTGATTATTTTATATTAGATTTACAAAGCAAAAAACTGAAATTATATGACGGGAAAATTATAGATAGTTTTTCAGAAAGTATAGAAAATATAAGTAAAATAGAAATACAAAAAAATGATAAAACTAAAAAAATTATATTAGGTTCAGAAAAATCAGAGGATACTATAATTATAACACTAGAAGAAAACAATAAGATAATAGAATTAATTAATAATACTTTGACTACAACGGGTGATAATTTCCTTTTTTATAATAATAGTTTAAACAATTTAGAAGCACAAAGTTTAAAAAAAGTTGGAAACAACTTCCTTTCCAATCATAATAACAACAAATTAATTAATCTCGATTTACCTAATTTAGAAATAACAGGTGATAATTTTCTTTTCTATAACAACAGCATAACTAATCTAAATTTACCTAATTTACACACAACAGGTAATAACTTTCTTTTTAGTAATAATGTTTTAACGAAACTAGAATTACTTAATTTACAAATAACAGGGGACAACTTCCTTTTCTATAATAATTGCATAACTGATCTAAATTTGCCTAATTTACACATAACAGGTGATAATTTCCTTTATAACAACAATGTTTTAACAATACTAGAATTACCTAATTTGAAAATAGCAGAGAATAATTTCCTTTTTTATAACAATAATATATTTGATCTGATTTTACCTAATTTAAAAAAAGCAGGGGATAATTTTCTTTTCTATAACAACAGCACAACTAATCTAAATTTACCTAATTTAGAAATAACAGGTGATAATTTCCTTTATAAAAACCAAAAAATATCTAATTTTAAAGCAGATAATTTAAGATCGGTTCGCAATGGCTTTCTGTTTAACAATTTAGAATTAGAAAAATTAGAATTACCCAGTTTACAAATAACAGGGGATGATTTCCTTGGCAAAAATAACAAACTGTTTTACCTAGAATTACCTAGTTTACAAATAACAGGCCATAGAACACTTTATAATAACAATATTTTAAGACAATTAAAATTACATAATTTGGAAGAAACAGGGGATGATTTCCTTCATAAAAATACTTACTTATATATTTTTGAAGCACAAAATTTAAAAAAAGTTGGAAATAAATTCCTTTATAATAATTTAGGTTTATTTATTCTATATTTACCAAATTTATATGCAACAGGGGATGATTTCCTTTACCGTAATAAACCCTTAAGAAAAGATTACTTAACTGAATCAC
>DUWA01000107.1 GCA_012840755.1 Mycoplasmatota bacterium
AAATATATAAAAAAAAGCATATTTTAATCAAAATTATGCTTTTTTATTAATAAACTATTCTATCATTAATATATTTTTCAATTTCATCAACAGATACTACTACTTGTTTCATTGTATCTCTATCCCTAATAGTAACAGTATTATTATTAATTGTTTCATCATCAACAGTTATACAAAATGGAGTTCCTATAACATCTTGTCTTCTATATCTTTTACCAATGCTTCCTGACTCATCATAAGATGTCATAAAATTTTTAGATAATTTTTCATATATTTCATGCGCTTTGTCAGTATGGTACTTTTTCACAAGTGGTAAAACAGATACTTTATAAGGTGCAAGATAAGGATGAAGTTTTAGAACTTCTCTTATTTCCCCATTTTCAAGTTCTTCTTCAGTATATGCCTCAAACATAAAAGCTAAGAAACTTCTATCAAGACCATATGATGATTCAATTATAAAAGGTATGAATTTTTCATTAGTTTCTGGATCCAAGTATTCCATTTTCTCACCAGAATACTCTTGATGACGTTTAAGGTCATAATCAGTCCTATTGTGTGTTCCATTAATCTCACCAAAACCAAACGGGAATCTATACTCTATATCACAAGCAGCCTTAGCATAGTGTGCCAGTTTCTCATGATCGTGAAATCTTAGATTTTCTTCTTTAATTCCTAAATCCATATAAAATCTTTTTCCATATTCTTTGAAGTATTCATATAGCTCTATATCTGTTCCTTCTTTACAAAATGTTTGATATTCCATTTGTTCAAATTCTATGGTTCTAAAAGTGAAATTTCCAGGAGTTATTTCGTTTCTGAACGCCTTACCAATTTGGCCAATACCAAACGGTAATTTTGCTCTTGTACTTCTTAAAGTATTTAAGTAATTTACATATTCTCCTTGTGCATTTTCAGGTCTTAAGTATATTATTGTTTTTGTATCTTCTGTCACTCCTCTAAAAGTTTCAAACATTAAATTAAATTTTCTAATGTTCGTATAGTTTGTTTTTCCACATTTCGGACACGGTACTTTATTGGCATTAATATACTCAACCATTTCTTCATTACTCATGTTATCAGCATTAGCATCACTATTATAATCATTAATTAAATTGTCTGCCCTATGACGCATTTTACATTCTTTACAATCTATAAGTGGATCTGAAAAACCAGCCACATGGCCGCTAGCTTCCCATACTCTAGGGTGCATCAGTATTCCAGCATCTACCTCATAACTATTCTTTCTTTCTTGAATAAACCTTTTTCTCCATGCATCTTTTATGTTGTTTTTCAACCTAGAACCAAGTGGTCCATAATCCCAAGTATTTGCAAGCCCTCCATATATCTCACTACCTTGATATATAAACCCATATTGCTTACAAAAGTTTACCATTTTTTCCATATTCATATTATTACTCATATTATCCTCCTTTAATAAAAAAAACTCTAGCATATTATAAGGACGAGTAAAACCCGCGGTTCCACCTTATTTATTCTAGAAGAATCATCTTTAAATATATGGCTCTAGGATTCCATCCCCGTCATCGCCTTTAATATATATATATTTTATTCGTTTTTTTGTTTTTAGTCAATACACTATAATTAATATTATCAAATTTTATACTTTTAAAAATAATAATAAAATACAAGTGCCATTATTATACCAAGTAAATAACCGAACAGCACCTCTAGAGGTTGATGGCCTAACTCTTCTTTTAACTTTTCTATTTTCTCTTTTGGTGTTATTTTATATACTTTATCTGCCATTTTATTTATAGCTTCAGCCTGTAACCCACTTGCAGCTCTAATTCCCATTGCATCATATGATACTATTAAAGTAAAGATAAGCGAAACTGCAAATAACGGTCCTTTAAAATTTTCTGACAAACCTATAAGCATTGTTAAAGAAGAAGAAAAAGATGTATGTGAGCTAGGCATTCCACCAGTCCCATTAAAAATCCTTGCCCATCTGAACTTTTTATGTTCAATAGCATCTAAGAAAAATTTTATTGTTTGACATATAACAATAGTTATAATTGGTACAATTACAAATTTATTATCCAAACTCATATAACTTCACTCCTATTTTCTATAAATTATAACATATTAATTAAAAAAATTAAATCGTTTTTCAATTTAATTTTTGATTCCTATATCATAAATATATTGCTTTGTTTTCAAATAAAGTCCAGTATATTGATCATAATACTTATTTAAAAAATCATCTATTTGTTTTTTTTCATTGTAATCTATATCTAATTTAGATATTTTAGAAATATCTAAATAATTAAACATCCTAATTAACTTCAAAGTTTTTTCACTAACAATAAATTCATTAGTATAGCAACTTTTACAAACGTATCCTCCTTTTTCACTAGATATTGTAGTTATTGATGTAGTACTCCCACATATACTACAACAATCTAAGATAGGCATAACTCCTAAATATTCTAAATATTTTAATTCCAAAATATTAGTAATAACAAAAGGATCAAAACCTTGATTTATTTTTTCTAATGAAAATATACATAAATCATATATTTTTTCATCACTGTTTTGCTTTGTTACTTGTTCTGTTAATTCAAGTATATAAGTTGAAAAACTTATTCTTTCAAAATTAGTTTTTATTAATTTAAAATTATCTATTATATCAACTGATATTAATGTCGATAGTTTACCTTCTTTATAATAAATATTGAAATACCCATATGTTAATTTTGATGAAACACTTCTTAATTGGCTTTTTAATGTTCTGCAACCTTTTGACATTATACCTATAATCCCATATTCTTTAGTCAAAACATTTATAATTTTGCTTGTTTCACCATATTCTTTTTCATTTAAGACTATACCTTCAACATATTTTATCATATTATTACCTCTATTTTCTATCAATTAATTCTTGTTCTATTAATCAATATACAATTAAAACTTATCATTTCTTTTCACTTTGTTTATATTTTATATAATATTCTATTTTACCTGTAGTTCTAAACAAATCCCAAAGTAATTTTCTATTCATAAAATATACCACCTTTCTTATTATATAGTGGTATATTATGTTATTTTTTATTCAGCAATCATTATTATTCTAAATCATTAAATCCTAATTCTGAAAAATATTTTTCTTTATCACGCCAATTTTTAATTGTTTTTATAAATAAATTTAGATAGACTTTTTTTCCGATTAATTCCTCTAATTCTTTTCGTGCCTTAACCCCAATTTCTTTTATTTTACTTCCTTTATTACCTATAATTATTTTTTTTAATGAATCCCTATCAACTATTATTGCTGCATAGATTATAAACTTATCTTTTTTCTTTTCAATTGTTTCAATTATACATGTTAATGAGTGAGGAACCTCTTCATGTGTAAGCTCAAACACTTTTTCTCTTATAATTTCTGCCATTATAAATTCTTTACTTTTATTTGTATAATCATTTTTATCATAATATGCAATTTCATCTGGAAGGTAGTTTTTTAATACCTTTATGAGTTGATTTATATTATCTTTTTTTAATGCAGAAACAGGAATAATTTCATTAAAATCCAACAAATCTTTATATTCAGTTATTCTAATTAATAATTCCTCTTTCGATATTTTGTCTATCTTATTTATTATTAAAAATATTGTTTTATTTAAATCTTTTAATTGATTTAAAATAAATTTGTCACCAGGACCTATTTTGCTTGTCGCTTCAACTAAAAAAAGAATAATATCTACATCCTTGATACTATAATAAGCTTGTCTATTAAGATATGTACCTAATTTGTGATTGGGCTTATGTATTCCTGGGGTATCTACAAATACAATTTGAGTATCATCATCATTATAGATCCCTTGAATAGTATTTCTTGTTGTTTGTGGTTTGTCCGAAGTTATTGCTACCTTTTTTCCTACAATACTATTTATTAATGTCGATTTTCCTACATTTGGTCTACCTATTAAACTTACAAACCCAGATTTCATTTTAAATCCTCGATAGAAAAAGGATGTGGACATAGTTCGCTTATTTTATAAGTTTTTGATTCTCCTTTGTTATTAAAACATACAACAGTACTATCTTTACTAAAAAACTCTACTAATAATTGTCTGCAAATAAAACAACAAGTACTTATATTTTCATCATCAACCATTATAGCAATACTGTCAAAATCACCGATTTTATAACCATGACTTATCGCGGATACTATTGCACTTCTTTCGGCACATATTGTTGCGCCATATGAAGCATTTTCGACATTTACACCATAAAATTCGCTTGCATCCTTCATGGTAACGATAGCTGCTACCCTAAATTTTGAATATGGACTATATGAATTGTTCAATAGTTTCTGTAATTTTTCTTTCATTATATCACCTTGAAAATTTCTAATATTTTTGGAGCAAATATTATAACACCAGATACTGCAGCTGCTAAAGAAAATATGAATACTGCGGCTGATGCTGTATCTTTGGCAATTTTTGCAAGTGGATGAATATTTGGTGAAACTAAATCAACAACAGCTTCTAACGAAGTGTTTATTAATTCGGTTGCCATGACAAGTCCCATAAAAAGAACACAAAATAACCATTCCACTTTATCAATATCAAATATTATGCCAAAAGTAACTACAATTATAACTGCAATTGCGTGTAATAACATACTTTGTTCGTACTTATAAGCATATTCTAACCCCTGGAATGAGTATTTAAAACTATTGATCACTCTTTTTATTCCTCTTTTTTTATTTTTCTCTCTTAATTCCATATTCATTTAATATTACCTCCTGCAGACTAAACATTATTTTTTCTTCATTTTCATCCATATGATCATAACCAAGTAAATGCAATAGACCATGAATGGTTAAAAATGCAAACTCTCTTAATTCTGAATGACCAAACTCAAGTGCTTGGCTTTTTACTTTATCTATAGAAATATAAATATCGCCAAGTACCCTAAACATTGGTAAATTATACTCCATATTATCTTCAAGTGCAAAACTAATTACATCTGTCGGAGCATCAATATTACGATATTCTTTATTAATTTCTCTTATATAGTTATTATCAGTTATTA
>DUWA01000108.1 GCA_012840755.1 Mycoplasmatota bacterium
AATAGTAACTGATATAACTACATCTTATATAGTTTTAGAAAATAATAATATTGGATATTTAATATATACAGCAAATCCTCTTTCATTTGAAGTAAACAATGAATATAAAATTTATATTTATCAGCATATTCGTGAAGATGAGAATCTATTATATGGCTTCAAAATAAAAGAAGAAAAGCAGCTGTTTTTACGTCTTATACAAGTGAAGGGATTAGGTTGTAAAATGGCACTACCTATGTTTGCCACAGGTGGTGTAAATGGAATTATAGATGCAATCGAAAGAGAAAACATCATATATTTAAAAAAATTCCCTAAGATTGGTGATAAAATTGCGAGACAAATAATATTAGATTTAAAAGGAAAGCTTGTGTCAAATGCAGATACTAAAAATGACATGTCTGAATTTAGTGAATTGTCTGAAGCACTAACAAGTCTTGGATATAAAAGTAATGATATTAAAAAAATATTACCTAAGATTAATAAAGACTTATCAGTTGAACAACAAATTAAAGAAGCATTAAAACAAATGTTTAAATAAGGCGGTGAGTTATGGACGAAAGGATTATTACAAATGAAATTTTAAAAGAAGACGGATTTGAATATTCTATTAGACCCGATCGTATAGATGAATATATTGGTCAAACTGAAATAAAAGAAAATTTAAAAGTATTTATTAAAGCAGCAAAATTAAGAGAAGAACCTTTAGATCATGTGTTATTATATGGTCCTCCAGGATTAGGTAAAACAACACTATCTCATATTATTGCAAATGAACTCAATAGTAATATCAAAACATCATCTGGTCCTGCAATAGAAAAAAGTGGAGATTTAGCTGCTGTTTTATCCACTTTAGAACCAGGAGATGTATTATTTATAGATGAAATACATAGAATTCCAAGACATATAGAAGAAATTTTATACTCAGCAATGGAGGATTTTACTTTAGATATAATTATTGGTAGTGATTCATCAAGCAGAAATATTAAAATTGATCTTCCCCCTTTTACTCTTGTTGGAGCAACCACTAGAGCAGGAGATTTAACTGGCCCATTAAGAGATAGATTTGGTATTATCTCTAAATTGAAATATTATACAGTTGAAGAATTAACACAGATAGTGAAAAGAACAGGAAGAGTTTTAAATTGTTCTATCGATGATGATGTTGCAGTTGAACTAGCAACTCGTAGCAGAGGAACACCTAGAATTGCTAATAGATTATTTAAACGTGTTCGTGATTTTGCAATGGTTATGGGAAACGGAATAATAGATATAGAAATAACCAAAATATCACTTGATAAGTTAAAAGTTGACAAATTAGGTCTTGATGATACGGATTACAATTTATTAAAATCCATTATAGATAAATTTAATGGAGGTCCTGTTGGGATTGAAGCTATAGCTTCATCAATTGGCGAAGAACAAACAACAATTGAAGATGTATATGAACCATATTTATTACAAAAGGGGCTTTTAAAACGTACTTCACGCGGTAGAATTGTAACAAAAAAAGCCTATGACCATTTAGAAATTCCGTGTCCAGAGAAAATAGAATAGATAGGATGATTTTATGAGAAGTTTTTTTATAAAACCAAACAATGAAATAATTGAGGTTAAACCAGAGGAAATAAACCTTTTTTGTAAGAAAACCTGTGAAAAATATGTTTTAGAATCTGCAGAAAATAAAAAAGAGTTTGATTCTTTTTCCACTAAATATACTTTTTTTAAACCGTATTATGATTTTGTAATGCATAAATTAAAATATATACATGTAGGATTTTTACTTGATAACACAAAATATGTCTATAGTAAAGATAATAAATTAATACCATGTGATTATAATTTTGAAACAATTGATTATAATGAACTTATTAGCAAAAAACCAGATTCATTTATTATTTATGATGGTTCAGATGAAACTATAGGTCTTAAAGATGAAGAAACTCATTTTACCGGAACTGGTTATATATTACCAAACAAACAATTTTTATCTTGTAACAAATTAGAAGGTCACGATGAACAAGCTGATGCTATCATGAATCAGCTAATAGTGGAAAATAAGTATATTTTAAATGACTATTATAATAAAGTAAGATATAAATATCCATCCAATTCAGATTATTTATGTCAAAGATTAGGATTTATCAAAAAAACAAGAGCTCATTCAGGGTTTCACACAATATTTTATAATAAAAAGTTAATGAATTTAGAACAAATTAATTTAATATATGAATGCATTAATAATGGTATGTACGAAAGATTAATAGCAAATAATGATGATATAATAGCAACAAAAAAACTAATAAGAGAATATAGAGGATTGATTTAGATGTGGTGCGAATTATAGAATTGACTACTTATTGTGGACTTGACTGTGATACATGTGAATATAAAGAACATGGAGAAGATAGAAAATGAATAAAGAAACTAGAAAAAATTATAAATTTAACTAAGTAGAAAGATAAATATTTATGAAAACAGAAGATTTTGATTTTGAATTACCTGAAAATTTAATAGCACAAACTCCACTTGAAAAACGAGACAGTTCTCGTCTTTTAGTGCTTGATAAAAAAAGTGGTGTTATTGAACACAAATATTTTAGTGATATAATTGAATATTTAAATGAAGGTGATGTTCTTGTTTTAAATGATACAAAAGTTATTCCTGCTCGTCTTTATGGTGTTAAAGAAACAACCAATGCAAGTATTGAATTATTAATGTTAAAAGAAATAGAAAAAGACACTTGGGAATGTTTAACTAAACCAGCAAAAAGAGTTAAGATAGGAACTGTAATTAGTTTTGGTGATGGTATTTTAAAAGCAAAATGTATTTCAGAAAAAGAAGAGGGAATAAGAGTATTTGAATTAATATATGACGGTATTTTATATGAAATATTAGATAGACTTGGAGAAATGCCATTACCACCATATATTCATGAAAAATTAGATAATAAGGATAGATATCAAACTGTATATGCTAAAAATGCTGGTAGTGCAGCTGCACCTACTGCAGGCTTACATTTTACGAAAGAACTATTAGAAAAAATAAGAAAAAAAGGAATTTTAATTCAGCACATTACATTGCATGTTGGGCTTGGAACTTTTAGACCAGTAAGTACGGATGATATAAATAATCATAAAATGCATTCAGAATTTTACATGATGAGTAAAGAGACTGCATCAGTATTAAATAATGCAAAAAAACAAGGTGGAAAGATAATTAGTGTTGGAACTACTTCAGCAAGGACACTTGAAACTATTATGAACCTGTATGGTAAATATACAGAATGTAGTGGTTGGACAGATATATTTATATATCCTGGTTATGAGTTTAAAGCAATTGATAATTTAATTACTAATTTTCATTTACCTAAATCAACCTTAGTTATGCTAGTTAGTGCCTTAGCAGGAAAAGAAAATATAATGAAAGCTTATAAAGAGGCTGTTCGATTAAATTATCGTTTCTTTTCATTTGGTGATTCGATGATTATTAAGTAGGTGAATAATGGAAAAAAACAATTTTAATAACACAACAGAACAATTAGTCTTTATGAAGTTTTTGCGCAAAGTTCTATCAACAGAATTTGATTATGGTCCTAATGGCATTTATACTGAACCTTATAACTTGGATAAATCGGTTGAGATTGCTTTTAGTTTTTTGAATTCGATAAATATGTTAAATCAAATAGATATTAATAATATTACTTTTATAAAAGTATATCCAGATGAAAAAGATGTTATAAAAGAATTAGCTGAAAAAAATATATTCGACTCTACATTTGCTATTATTAATAATAAACAATTTTTAATTTTATTTGTTGAAAATAAATTATCAGACATATATGCGATTGTACATGAATTAATTCATGCTTATAATCTTAATAAAAATACCTATAAAGACAATAAATTAATTGAAATATTATCAATATGTGGTGAATTATTTTTATCTGATTTTTTAAAAGAACAGAATATTTCTGATGAGTATGTAAAAAGTAGTATTTCTAGACTTAAGTATACATATTCAATGTCTTTATTAACAACATCTAACAATGTTAATATGAGAAAAATAAGAAAAAAATGTGAACCAAGTATAGAAAAAATTAATAATAGTGTTTTAAATATAGATAGTAATACTTCAAAAGTGAATAAAAACATTAATATAGAAAAAGCACTCATCTATAACTATGGTTTGTTTTTTGGAAGTTATATACATCAAATTAACGATTTAGACTTTTTTATGGAGTTAAATCAGAATATATCAAAAATGAAATTTGAAAATTTTATTTCGGAGATAGGTCTTCAAATTAGAAAAAATAATCTTACAAGAAAAAGTTATAAAAAAATATTTAAAAGTAGTAAGATCGATTATGGGGTATAAATATTATCAACAAAGCTATACAATAAGCTGTTTATTAGCGGAAAAGGTGATTTATGAGTAGAATAATTGTTATAGTAGGTCCGACTGGTGTTGGGAAAACAAGGATGAGTATTGAACTTGCTAAGAAATTAAATGGTGAAGTTATTAATGCCGATAGTACACAAGTTTATAAATATATGGATGTAGCAACAGCTAAAGCAACTGTGAAAGAAATGGAAGGAATTAAACATCACCTATTAGACATAAAAGAAATTGATGAAGATTATTCTGTTTATGACTTTCAAAAAGATGCAAGAACAGCGATTAATGAAATTATTATGAAAGATAAAACACCAATAATGGTTGGTGGTACTGGTCTTTATATAAAAGCAGCCCTATATAATTATGAATTTAATGAAGGTAAAAAGACTAATACATATGATAATTTAACAAATGAAGAACTTTACAACAAACTATTACAAATAGATTCTAATACTAATATTCATATGAATAATCGAAAAAGGGTTATTAGAGCAATAAATTACTATGAAGAAAATAAAATACCACTTAGTAGTAAACAAAAAAGTAATGAACTATTATATGATGCTATTTTTATAGGTCTTACAACTGACAGAGAAGTTTTATATAGTCGTATAAATAAAAGAGTTGAAATCATGATTGAGAATGGACTTTTAGAAGAAGCAAAAAAGATTTATGATACGAACATTAGAAGTAAAGCAGTTTTAACTCCTATTGGTTATAAAGAGCTGTTTTTGTATTTTAATAAACAAAAGAACTTAGATGAATGCATCGAACTTATAAAACAAAGAAGTAGAAGATATGCGAAAAGACAATACACTTTTTTCAACAACCAAATGAATATTAAATGGTTTAATGTTGATTTTGATAATTTTAATAATACCGTTAAAAATGTATTAAATTATATAAATAATAAAAATTAAAATGAGGAATTTGTTCTTCATTTTTTCAGATTGTTTAATAGAATGTAAAGTGGTTATAATATTGAGAGATATAGGCTTTACTGACTCTTTAATAAATGGTATAATTTATATTATAAAATAGGGGTTGTATAATATGAAGACAAATAAAAAAGGTTTTACATTAATAGAAATCATATTAATAATAGTAATATTGTCGATAATTGCAATAATTACAGTACCAGCAATATTAAAAGTAATAAGGAGTTCAAAAGAGAATTCTTTTTTAGCTTCATCATATGGTGTTATGGAAGCAGCAAAATTAAAATTAAGTAAAGATTTTTTAAAAAATAAAAACATTGAAGAATTAATAATCACATATCCAGAAAATACTGGTATTTTAGATATATCTGGAATAGAACCGGACTCTGGAAGAATAATTGTAAGAATTAATGGACAAATAGGATTTGCTTTTTGGAATAACGAATTAAAGATATGTGTGACTAAAAGTTATGCAAAAGCAGAAGCTATAATAGATAGAAGTTTAACAACTAAAGAAAGTTGTAATATCGGCACAGTATTAGCAGATACAGATTCAAGCGAATATGAGCTTATGGATGGGTGGATGAGAATTACACTATACTATCCAGAAAGTTCAACAGAACGTAAGTGGAGATTAGGAGAAGAAGGAGAACTTAGAACAACTGGTATATTTTTCTGGCAAGATTATAATGGTCCTATATATGTGCCAATTTCAAGAATAGAAGATATATGGATTAGTTATATGTTAAATGATAAAGAGGTTATTGTGCCACCTACCGGTAAGCTTTTGGTAGATATAAATCCAATACCAACTGGTAGCACTTTAGTTAAGGAAGTAAATGTTAAGATTAATTATGATGAAAGTGCTAATATAAAAGAATACCGAATTGGTGGTAGTGATTGGTTGAGATATACTGGTGAGTTCAAAGTAACAGAGAATACTATAATTGAGGCAAGGGCAAAAAAAATAGAAAGAATATATGATGAAAATGGAAACTTAATTGCTACAACTAATATAGGTGGTAGTGATTCTGTATATATTGGGAATATTGGTGTCGAAGAAATTGATTTAGAAGCACCAATAATTGAGAGAATATCCCCAATTAATGATAAAGAAGTTGCTAGACTTAGAATTATATATCCTGATGATGCAGCAAAAAAAATATTTAAAAAAAATTATGGTATCGAAGAATCTTATAGTGAAGAGATAAGTGTTAAAACATATGGAACTCATATATTAGCTTATTATTATAACAGCGAGGGAAAAAGATCAAAAGGAAGAAGTATTTTAATTAATGATACCTCTACTGGTCAAGCACCTAACCAACCAACAACTTATACTTTAAACAATCCATATGTTCCAAACAATCCAGGGACATCTTGGAAAACTCCACCAAAATATGAGCATTGGATAAAAGCACCAGATATAATAATCTCACCAAATAATGAATTAACTGAAAGTGTTAAAGTTTCTATAAATTATCCAAGTGATGCTGATAAGGTATATATAAAATTAGGTAGATATGGAAAATACGAGGAATATATAAATCCAATAGAAGTTAAAGAAAATAACGAAATACATGCTTATTATAGAACTTATGAAGGATATAGATCACAAACAGGATACTCAAGGATAAGCAATATAAAACAAGGTAATAAGCCATATGTGTATATCGACGCAGATCCATACCCTTATAATAATTCATACGGACATGAATCAGTTCAAGTAACTATAAATTATCAAGATTCAAACGTAAATGAATATAGTCTAGATGGTATTAATTATTTACCATATATAGAACCATTTATTATAACAAAAAATACACGTATATATGCAAGAGCTAAAAACGATTATGGAATAAAAGAAGACTATTTAGATATTACTAATATAGGTGTATTAAAACAACAAATGGTAATGAAAAAAATAGACATATCAATTAATGCAGTACCAGAACCTAGTGTTTCTGAAAAAAGATATAATGAAGTGAAAATAACAATTGATTATGGGGAAAATGCCAATAAAAAATATTATAAAATTGGTAAATTTGGGGAATTAAAAGAATATAAAGGATCTTTTATAATAAATAAGAATACAACTATATATGCATATGCAACAGGAGATAATTCTAAAGGAGAAGCTTTAAAATTAATTGATAATTTATTAAGTGGTATATCAGAACCAATAATAACAGTAAGTCCGAAATATGAGCATACAAATAAAGTAATTGTAAATATAAGCTATGATAAACATTCAAAAATAAAGAATTATAGTATTAATTCAGGAAATTCAAGAGATTATGTAGGAAGTTTCGAGGTAACAAAAAATGATACTATAATAAGGGCCTATAGTGAAAATGAGTTCGGAGAAAAGTCCGAATCAACTTATGTGATAGAAAACATAATAGAAGAACCACCAATGTTAATTTTAGATAAGGGTAAATATTATTTAATAAAGATAAATTATCCAAAAGGAGCAATTACTAAAGAGTATAAATGGATGGATACTGGCACTTGGAAAGAATATAAAAAAGATGGTATTTTATTAATAAAAACCAAATATAAAAACGATTTATTAAAAGATGGATTACTGTTAAAAATAGAAGATGAAAATGGAAATATTGTTACATTTAAAGGAGATTATTATTTAATAGATGTGCCAATTAATGAGATAAATGATAATTTATATATAAGATGGAATAAAGAAATACCTCCTGTTCCTCAAATAGTTCTATCAACAACAGAGGTTACAAAAGAACTAACAGCAACGATTATTTATGATAAAACTATTGTGAAAAAAGAATATAAATTAGTAGATAAAGATGGAAAAAGTACTGGATGGTTGGAATACAAAGAACCGATCAAAGTAAATGAAAAAAACACAACAATATACGCAAGAGCAACGAATACGAGTGAGGTAACTTCAAATGAAAATATTAAAAAAATAACTAATATAGATAATGAAAAACCAAATATAAATTTAACTGGTGAATTTCTTAAACCACAACAAAAAGTAAATTTAAGGGTAACTGCTTTTGATGATATAAGTATCGGAAAAATCAAATATGAAATAGGTAAAAAATCAGAAAGTTATTTTAAGAATAATGGAAAAGAAATAGCAAATAATAGCGTAGTAACAATAACTGAAAATGGAGAATATACGTTCTATGTAGAAGATAAGGTAGGAAATTTTGTTACAAAGGTAATCAATATAACTAACATAGATAAAACAGCTCCATCAATAAATATAAGTTCAAAACCTAAAAAAGTAGGAACAACCTCAACTATAACAATTGATTATGGAGATAGTGTATTAAAAGAATATAAGATAGGTGCAAGTAATTCTACATGGAGTACCTATAGTGGGGAAATTAATCTATCATCATATACAGTTCTATCTAAAAATTGGCAAAATGAAGATTTAACTTTAAGCGTTTATGCTAGAGGTAAAGACATAGCCGGAAATGAAATAGTTGTAGAAGAGAAAATACTTAATCTTGATTTAGATATGCCAGATACACCTGTTATAAACTCAAATTATGGTTATCCATTATTAACTAGTTACGGAGTTATTTTGGATGGACTTGTAAATATCACATATGATTCGAGAAAGGATATTGATAATTATTATAGTATAGATAACGGTTCTACTTGGAAATTATATGAAGGGCCATTTGATTATCCTGTTGGTACAATTATGGCTAAAAGTATAAAAAAAGACACTGAATTACAGATATCGACAAGTAAAACAATTAGTATGCCAAGTGATGCTATTAGTATAGATGCTTATGACGGAGATGACACAACATATTATGAAACATGGAATACTGCTAGAAAGTATATGAATATTGATAGAAGTATTCAAGGAAAAGCAGTTAGAATCTATTTATATACTGCAGGAACAAATAATAGTTTAAGTGGATATGATAAGATTATATTTTTAGATTCAGATGATAACATAGTTGAAACAATTTCCGTACATTTATGGAAGACAACATATAATAATATTATAACAATTCCAAAAAATGCAGTTAGATTAGCAATATATGCATATTCACGTCAGTGCTATATAAGACTTTATGAAATACAACCTTCTAATGAACCGAAGTTTACAGCGGAAAATGGATATATGCTATTACATGCGGATCCTACTAAGGCAATTAAAAGCCCATACCAAATGGTCACAATAAACTATTTTTCAACAAGTGTACAAAGATTATATAGAATTGGTACAGAAGGACCATGGTTAAGTTATCAGGATAAACCTATAAAGGTAAATCAGGGTGAAACAATATATGCAAAAGGTATAGATAAAGACAATAATGAAACAAGAATAATTTCAAGCTATACTCCAAATGTGCCAGATGCATTAAAAGCGGAGGCTTATGATGGAAATTCTACTACTAATCATTATATATATGCACCAAAGAACACTGGAATTATAGATGTTGATCCTAGTTTAATTGGAAAGGGATTGCGAGTCCATACATATTCAATAAATCCATATAATAATGGCGGGTATCATGTTTACTTAAATTTTGTTGACTCATCTGGAACAGTTATTTCTAGAATAAGTTTAGGTGTTACTAAAACTACATATAATAATATAGTAACAATACCAGATAATACTAGTAAGATATATTTTACAAATAGTGGAAACAATCAGAGTGTATATGTATACGAACTTGAGGTAGCAAATGAGCCTATCTTTGTTCCTCAAAATGGATATATGCTATTACATGCAGATCCTTATAAAGCAATACGTAATCCATATCAAATGATAACTATTAATTATTATCCAACTAGTATTCAAAAATTATATAAAATTGGAGAAGATGGTATGTGGATGGATTATCAGGATAGTCCAATAAAAGTAGAGCAGGGTGAAACAATATACGCTAAAGGAATAGATAAATATGGTATTGAGACACGAATTGTCTCTAGTCATACAGTAAATGTAACAGATGCTATGTTAAATCCAGCTTTTGATGACAATACTACTACATATTATCAAACATGGAATACAACTAGAAAATATATGGATATAGATCCTAGTATGCAAGGTAAATCAGCACGAATATATTTATATACAGCAGGAACAAATAATAGTTTAAATGGATATGATAAGATTATATTTCTAGATTCAGATGGGAACATAGTTGAAACAATCTCAATACATTTATGGAAGACAACATATAATAAAAATGTTGTAATACCTATAAATGCAGTTAGAATGGGGATATATGCATATTCTGGTCAGTGTTATATTAATTTTTATGAAATATATCCAGTTTAAAAATGACTATAATAAAAAAGACGTTAAGCTTTTGCTTTAACGTCTTTTTTTATGTCCATAATTACTGGAAGTATAATTGGTCTTCTACCAGTTTTATCATATATATAGTTTGTAAGTTGGTTAACTATTTCAGATTTAATTTCAGTGTAATTTATGTGATTTGATATTTTTGAAACAATAGATTTTCTTCCAATCTCTTCAAGTTCCCTTAAAAGTTCTGCATTATCATTAACTAAAACAAAACCTCTTGTTGTAATATTTGGTAAACCTAACAATTTATTGTTATTTGTGTCTATATTAGCAATTACAACAACAATACCATCGTTTGCCATTATTTTTCTATCTTTCATAACAGCATTACCAACATCACCGATTCTATTACCATCGACATAAACGTCTCCTGCTTGAATATAACCTTCTTTTTTTATCTCACCTTTATACATTGATAATACCTCTCCGTTACTTAGGACAAAAGTATTTTCTTTAGGTATGTCACACTCTATAGCGATATCAGCATGTTTTTTTAACATCCTGTACTCGCCATGAAATGGCATAAAATATTTAGGTTTCATAAGTCGGATCATTAATTTTAATTCTTCTTCACTACCGTGACCTGAGGTGTGTATATCATTTAATGATGTATTAGTATAAACTTTAACACCTCTTAAGTAAAGTTTATTTATTGTTTTTGAAATACTTAATGCATTACCAGGTATTGCAGATGAGGAAAATACTACAATATCGTCATTTTTAAGTTTAATTTGTTTGTGATTTCCATTAGCAATTCTAGATAAAGCTGCTAGTGGCTCACCTTGGCTACCCGTACATAATAAGCAAATCTTTTCTGGTGGAAGCTGATTAGCCTCTTCAGGTGTAATAAATATATCTTTATGTTTTATATACCCACCTTGAATAGAAATTTCAATATTATTGTCCATGCTTCTTCCAAAAACAGCAATCTTACGATTATTTCTTTTACATGTATCTACAATATGTTTTAATCTATAGATGTTTGAAGCAAAGGTGGCTATTATGATTCTTCCTTTTGTTCTAGTAAAAATATCAGATAATGCTTCATCAACCTTTGATTCACTAATAGACATTCCTTCATTTAATGCATTAGTACTATCACTTAATAAAAGAGTTACACCTCTTTTTCCTATTTGTGCCATCTTGTGTAAATTAGCCATTGGTCCTATTGGTGTAAAATCAAATTTAAAGTCTCCCGTAGTTACAATAGTACCATTTGTAGTGGTAATGCATATACCATGAGAATCAGGTATAGAGTGCGTAGTTTTAAAAAATTCTACTTCTATGTGCTTAAATTTTATTTTAGAATCTTCATTATATACAAACAAATTTTTATATTGAATATTTCTATCCTCTAATTTTCTTTTTATTAAACCAACAGCTTGATTAGGAGCATATATGGCTGGAATATTTACTGATTGAAGTAAATATGGAATTCCCCCTATATGATCCTCATGCCCGTGAGTAATGAATAAAGCTTTAATTTTACTTTCATTATTCTTCAAAAAAGTAAAATCAGGAATAATATAATCAATTCCTAAAAGGTCACCTTGTGGAAACGTAATCCCGACATCCGTAATTATTATTTCATTATTATGCATAACACAATACATATTTTTTCCGACTTCACCTAGACCGCCTAAAGCAAAAACTTTAGTGTCATCGTTGTTAAAAAATTTCATAAAAACTCCTTTCTTTTTAATTTTTGAAATCTAACTAAATAATTATACCCTTTTTTGCATAATTTGTCTAGCACTGATTTTTAATTAATATACTTCGTATTTTTTTCATATAATACTAAATAAAAGATATGCTTATATTAAAAAGACAAGTAAAAAGGGGAGTAATTATGAATAAGCAAAACATGTTATCTGATTTTTTTAACCAATTATTAAATAATGGTGCTGGAAAGGAAAGTCTAAACAAACTAAAAGAAAAAATAATTAAAATAATTCCAGATTTAAAAGAAGATAACAAAGATAAATTAATTGAGCATGTTATATCTGAAATGATAGAAAAAAGTCGCATGTTTTTAAATGAAAAAAATCAATATGATATGAATCTCATAACTTCACTTGCTTCATCAATTTATATATTTGATAAACATGGACAGTATAAATTTAAATTTATTGGTGGAGTTGAGTCTAGGTATGATAATAGTAAGAAAATTACAGAGGAAACTGTTTTTGATATTGCATCAATAACAAAATTATTTACCATAATTTTAGTTTTCAAATTAGAAGAATTTGGATACTTTAATATAAATGATAAAATAATTGATTTACATCCTGAATATATAGGACTAAAGGATTTTACACTATTAGATTTATTAATGATGTGTGGGGAAATATATACAGATGGAGACATACGTAGTGCTAATAATAAAGATGAGGCAGAGAAAATATTAAAAACAGCATATATAAAAAATAATGATAGATATAAAAATAAGTATAGTGACTTTGGTGCAATAATAATAAGTAAGGTTTGTGAAAAAATTATACAAGAAAAAACACAAGAAAAATTAACCTATGATCAAATAATGGAAAAATATATATTAAGACCATATGGATTAACAAAAACTAGATATAATATAAATCTCAAAACAGATAGTATTTCAGGAAATGGTAATCTAGAAGGACTAGTACATGATCCAAAAAGTCGTAAATTGGGTGGAAATGTTGGGTCTGCTGGTTTATTCACTAATAATGATGATTTATGCAAACTAGCATATGAAATGTATAAAGTGAAATATGTGAATTATGATTACTTAAAAAATATGATTAGTAAAGACAATCTAACTAAACTAGGAACGATAATTTTTCCACATAGTAATATTTCACAAAAGGGATATTTAGGATTATATCAAAAACATCCTCTAGGACTTTTAAAAACTTTTGTTCCGGATGAATATGGAAATTTTTCCTTTGCTCATCAAGGATGGACAGGACAATTAGCGGTATTTGATCCTATAAATAGCATTCATAATAGTATTTTAGTTAATACTGTTGGTAAACAAAATGAGCAAAATGATGATAAATATTTTAAAAATAATAAACCAATAGGTTTTGGAAAATATTTAAATATATATTATCAAGATATGGCAACAAATACTTTAATGCTTTTATTTATTAAGAAATATTATAATTTATACAATGATAAAAATAATATAGAAAAATGTATA
>DUWA01000109.1 GCA_012840755.1 Mycoplasmatota bacterium
CATATATATATTTGTTATATCATGAATTATAGTAGCAAAATTATAGATATAACTATTAAAATCAATATTCTTTTGTAATATCATCTCATTAATCTTATTAAAATTATCATTAATAAGTGCTAATTCATTTTCTGAAATCACATACATATTTATTAATCTCATAATAATTGAGATTATCTCAATATCTATTACGTATGAAAAAAATCTTTTAACTACTTTAGTATTCATTATTTATCTCCTTTAAAAACCCATCTAACAAAGAGAATAGTTGTTCTTTTGTATTAGTTTTAAATATTTCTTGTTTTAATTCTTTTGAAGTGGGAATTCCTTTTAAATACCATGAGGCATGGCTTCTTATTTCAAGCATTGCTAATTTCAAAGGTTTTGATTCTAGTAAGTATTCTAGATGTTTTTTTATCATATAAATTTTTTCACCAGGTGTAATTGGATTAGGAATTTTGCCTTCTTCTAAGTATTCTATACACTCTTTAACTAACCAAGGATTTCCTAATAAGGCTCTTCCTATCATAACTGCATCGCAACCTGTTTCATCAAGCATTCTTTTAGCATCAAAACATGATTTGATGTCTCCATTACCTATTACAGGTATTGAAACGTTTTCTTTTACTTTTTTTATAATTGACCAATCTGCATGACCAGAATATCCTTGTGCTCTGGTTCTTGGATGAACAGTTATTGCACTAGCACCAGCTTTTTCGATTTTTTTAGCAACTTCTACAGCATTTATGCTATTACTATCCCAACCACTTCTTATTTTTACTGTCACTGGAATATTTACAGAGCTTACAACTTCTTTTACAATTTCATAAACTTTATCTGGATCTTTCAAAAGTGCACTTCCCGCTTGCGATGAAACTGCAATTTTTGGAACTGGACAACCCATATTTATATCTATAATATCTGGTTTCATGTTTTTTTCAATATACTTTGCTGCTTTTACAAATGATTCAACATCACTTCCAAATATTTGCTGAGAAATTGGACGTTCAAAATCTGTCATATAAAGCATATCAATTGTTTTTTGACTACCGTATGTTATAGCTTTATCACTAACCATTTCGGCTACACATAATCCACAACCAAATTCTTTTACAATTCTTCTATAAGCACTATTACTTATTCCTGCCATAGGAGCTAACACTATTTTATTTTTTATTTCTATGTCTTTAATTTTAAACATGTTACCACCTACTAAATTATAATATAAAAACTATCCTTTTACAAGAAAAAAGGGATATTCCCTTTTACTCAGCGACTACCTTATATGATACTATACTACTTGCTTCTCCAATCAATTCATATTTTATTTCTTTTGATTCATTAGGGTTTAAACCAACAATATACTCTTCTAGTAAACCACTTAATATTCCCTTATCATTATAAGTATAAAGTACTGCTTTAAAATCTTTTATTTCTTCGCTTTTATTATAAACATGTATAATGAATCTATTTACTGAACCTTCAACATAGTAATATATATCACTAAATTCAATATTTCCCTGTACTTTTTCTGTTTGATTACCCTTAGCTATATCTTTTATGTCTTTTTTATCTTTTTCATTATCGTTTTTATTGAAACAAGAAGTAGCAATTAAAACTACAAGTATGAACAATAAAGTTTTTGAAAACTTTTTCATCATATCTCC
>DUWA01000016.1 GCA_012840755.1 Mycoplasmatota bacterium
ATAAAGACTATATTTATGAAAAATTAAACAGATTAATAAATAAAAGAATACAGTCAATCAAAAAAGGTTCTATTTATATAATTAAACAGAAAATAAAAAATGAATATATTCAATTAGGATACGATGAGACTTGTATAATTGATATTTTAGATAAACAAATAATCGAAAATAATATTGAAAAAGAATATTTTTCAATATTAAAAAAATTAGAAAAAAAATACACAGGTAATGAGTTAGAATACCAAGTTAAACAAAGACTTTATCAAAAAGGATATAAAACAATAGAAATAGAAAAAATCACAAAAAAAAGTAGAATTTAATTATTCTACTTTTTTTCTGATAAGTTACTAATTACAGAACCATATATTCTTTTAAGGTCTTTATCTGTAATTTCCAGATTATATTTTTTTCTAATTTCAGCCAAAGTTTTTGTAGATAAATTCTCATCAGCTTCTAGTTTAGCCTCTACCACCTTACTTATAACTTTATCTCTTACATCTTTTAAAGCAGGTTTATCAGCTTGTTTTTCTTTTAATATGATATGATATCCGAATTGAGTTTCAACAGGCTCTTTCGAATATTTTCCTACTTCCATATCACGTGCAGCAACCCAAAACTCTTCAACAAATCCACTTTCGTTTGTAAATGGATCTAAAAGACCTCCGTTACTAGCTGTTGAATCCTTTGAAAATTCTTTAGCAAGTTTTGCAAAATCTTCACCTTTATCTAATCTTTCAATTAATTCTTTAGCACTTTCTAATGCTTTTTGTTCTGCCTCTTTAATTTCCTCATCTGTCATTTCATCATTTTTATCAGGAATTATTAATATGTGTCTAGCTGTAATTTCTCCATAAATATTTAAATTATAGTATTTCTCAATTTCTTCTTCAGTTAAAGTAGATGACACATAATTTTCGATCATTTTGTCTTGTTTTTTAAGAGCTATGATATAGTTTTTATATTCTTTAGCATTAGCGAAACCATTTTGTGAAAGTGCACTTTCAAAACTAGTTCCATAATAATACTCATACTGTTCTTTATTTGCGTTATATTCACTTTCTGCTTCAGCTTTTAAGGCATCAGTAGTTTTAATTTCTTTGTCGGCGATATATTCATCTATTAATCCTACAAGTGCACTGGTACCATATTGTAACTTTAATTGATTATATAGATCATCAACAGTAAAAGATTTGCCATCAAGTTTAGCAATAATTTCTTCGCCATTTTGTAATTTAGGAGTGCCACAACCTGTTAGTAAAATCACAAAAGCGCATAAACCACCTAATAATTTTTTGTTCATTTTATCTTCCTTCCTAGATTAAACGTATATTTATTTGCCTAAATCATACATACATAATAATAACAAAAAAAATGAAAAAAAACAATATTTTTAGATATAAGTAATCACAATTATGTAAAAATACCATAGAATAATGTGAAAAGATAAAAAAGGAGGATGGTTTATATGTGTTGTAATACCGGAATATCTGGAGCAGCAATCGTTTTAGTATTATTTATTCTTTTAATAATCATACTTGGGGCTTATATTTAAGCCCTAGCCTAGGCGAAAGGGGTGCATAAGATGGCTTCAAGCGGAAATTGTAGTAATAATTCAGGATGTAATACAACAGTTGTAACTAGAAATAATAATTATTTAATTTACATAGTATTATATATCTTGCTTATAATAATTTTAGGCTCATGTATTATTTATTAAAATTTAGTAAAAGAGGGAATCCAACCTCTTTTTCTTCTGTCGAAAAAAAAGCAAAAAAAACACAAAAACCCTTTACAAAAGCAATTAAAAATAGTAGAATAGTGGTATCAAGTGGATGAAAGTGGAGAAAAGTGGGTGATTACTATGTTTATGGGTGAGTATCATCATACAATAGATGATAAGGGACGATTAACTATTCCTTCAAAATTAAGATATGATCTTGGGGAATCATTTATTGTAACAAGAGGTCTTGATGGATGTTTATTTGTGTATCCTAAAGACGAATGGAAAAACATAGTAAACAAATATAAAGAATTACCTAATACAAAGGATGCTAGAAACTTCATGAGATTTTTTCTATCTGGAGCAATCGAATGTGAGTTTGACAAACAAGGAAGAATTAATATTACACTACCACTAACAACTTATGCTGATTTAACAAAAGAATGCATAATAATCGGCGTAAATGACAGACTTGAAATTTGGAGCAAAGAACGTTGGGAATCATTCATATTTGAAAATGAAGACAATCTATCTGATATAGCTGACAAATTATTTTCTACTAACTTTAATATATAGAGGTGAGTTATGCATAAGAGTGTACTGTTAAATGAATGTTTAGAAAATTTAAAATTAAAGGATGACAGTATAGTCGTAGATGCAACCTTAGGTTATGGTGGTCATAGTAGTCACATATTACAAGTAATTAAAGATGGTTATTTATACTGCTTTGATCAAGATATAGATGCTATTAATTTCAGTAATCAAAGATTAAAACAGATCGGAAATAATTTTGAAATAATTAATTCTAATTTTGAAAATATTAAAGAAAGATTAAATGAAAGAGAAGTAAACAAGGTAGACGGAATACTGTTTGATTTAGGTGTATCTAGTCCACAACTTGATCAGGAAGAAAGAGGATTTAGTTTTCATAACAATGCTAGATTAGATATGAGAATGGATAAAAGTACTAAAATATCAGCATACGAAATAGTAAATGAGTATTCTCAAAATGAACTAGTTAACATATTTTATAAATATGGCGAAGAAAAATACGCATCAAGTATAGCAAAAAACATAGTAAAAAATAGAAAAGATAGAAAAATAGAAACGACACTGGAACTTGTTGAAATAATAAAAGAAAGTGTTCCTGAAAAATACAAAAGAGAAAAACATCCAGCAAGGAAAGTTTTTCAAGCAATTAGGATTGAAGTTAATAATGAATTAGAAGTATTTGAAAATGCTTTAAATCAAGCTTTAGAATTAATAAACATAGGTGGAAGAATTTGTGTTATAACATTTCACTCATTAGAAGATAGAATATGTAAGACAATATTTAAAAATGTAAGTGAAGTTGATAAAGCATTACAAAAATTACCTATAATTCCAGAAGAATACTTACCTAAATATAAAGTAATTGGTTCTTTTACTCCAACAAAAGAAGAACTTAATGAAAATAAACGATCAAGAAGCGCAAAATTAAGAGTTATAGAAAGAATAAGGTGATTATTATGGCAAGAAAAAGAAGAATAATAAGAATAACTAAAGGGGAAAAATTATTATATTTTGGTGCTATAATAGCATTTGGTTTAACACTTTTATTAAAAATTTTTTGTGGGGCAAGTATTAGTAATTTAAAAATGAATATTGAAGAACTAAATCATAATATTAATACAGAACAAAAGAAAATTGAAAGTTTAACTATGACTGTTAATGAATTAACTTCATTCGATAATGTTAAAAATGTTGTAAAAGAAATGGGTTTAGCTTATAATAATGACAACATCATAATTATTAATAGATAGTATTTGAGGTGAAATATGAAAACAAGAAATAATGAAAATCAAAACTGGGAGTTTCCAAGCAAGATTTTTAAAATATTTCTTGTTTTAATTATGGTAATTTACATACAGTATATGTATTTGTCGCTCTCACCAGTTGTATATAAAATAAATATGAAGAAGTTTGCTGAAGCTAGGAACACCTATTCTCAAACTCTTTATGCTAATAGAGGGACTATATATGACAGTAGTTCTAATACACTTGCAATTAATATATCTTCATATACTGTTATTGCCTATTTATCTCCTAGTAGGGGAGGAGATTATGTTAAAGATAAAGAGGGGACAGCTAAAGCTTTAGCACCTATTATTAATATGGATGAAGATTACATAATGAATTTATTGAATAAAGATGTATATCAAGTCGAATTAGGTCCTGGTGGTAGAAATCTATCAGAATTAAAAAAAGATGAAATAATAGCACTTGATTTAGATGGTATAGACTTTATTGAAAACAGTAAAAGATATTATCCAAATGGTGATTTCGCATCCTATATACTTGGATATGCAAAAAGAAATGAAATATCTGATAATGGGAAAATAACTTATAGTATCGATGGTGAACTGGGATTAGAATCAAAATATGACGATATTTTAAAAGGTAAGAACGGATATTTGCAATATCAACAAGACAGACAAGGTTATAAAATCCCAGATACTAAGGAAACTAGAATAGAAGCAGAAAACGGAAGTGACATATATCTTACAATTGATTCAAATATTCAAAGATTTTTAGAAAGTTCAGTAAAGGATGCAGCAGAAATATATGAACCTGACTGGATGCTTTTAACTGTTATGGATGCAAAAACAGGTGATATTTTAGGATCAGCAACATATCCTTCTTTTGATCCTAATATAAGAGATATTGAAAACTATGAAAATCCATTAGTTTCATATACGTATGAACCAGGATCAACTATGAAAACATATACATATATGTGTGCGATAGATAAAGGAACTTATGATGGAAATTTAACTTATCAATCTGGTAGTATTGAAATAGGTGGTTCTATTATAAATGACTGGAATAAAGTAGGCTGGGGAACTGTAACATATGATTTGGGATATGAGTATTCTAGTAATACTGCTATTGCTAATGTATTGAATAGATTTATAAACAAACAAGATTTGAAAGAATGTTTTACTAAATACGGTTTTGGACAAACAACAGGTATTGAATTACCGCGTGAGTTTCCTGGAAATATTACTTTTAACTATCCTATAGAAGTTGTTGCTGCTGGATATGGACAAGGTATATTGACTACTGCTGTTCAGCATTTACAAGCATTAACAATTATTTCTAATGGTGGAAAAATGTTAAAACCAAATATAATAAAAGAAATAAGAAATTCAAATAATGGTGAAATTATATATCAAAGAGAGATTAAAGAGTCCAAACAAATAGTAAAAGATAAAACAGTATCAAAAATGAAAGAATTGATGTTTAACACAGTAAATGGTACTAATTATGGAACAACAGGATCAGGATATAAAATTGCTGGATTTGATATTATTGGGAAAACTGGAACAGCTCAAATATATGATGTTGATAGTAATAGATATTTAACAGGTTGGAACGACTATATTTATTCATTTTCTGGTATTTTTCCGAATAAAGATCCTAAATATATAGTGTATGGTGCAATTCAAAGGCCAAATAATGGTAGTGCTAGAGGACTACAAATAGCTACAAAAACAGCACTAGAAAATATTGCTAAATATAAAAACGTATTTCCATCTGATAGTACTGAACAAACTATAAACGAATATATATTAGATTCATATATTAGTACAAACACAAACAAAACTAAAGATATTTTAGAAGCCAATGGTTTAAATGTAATAGTTATTGGTGATGGAAATAAAGTAATTAGTCAATACCCTTATAAGGGGATAAAAGTTGTAAATGGAGATAAAGTATTTTTAATTACTAATGGTACAAATATAAAAGTTCCTAATATGAAAGGTTGGAGTAGGAATGATGCTGAACTTTATTTAAAAATAATAGAAGTTGATTATGAGTTAAATGGTTATGGATATGTGATTAGTCAAAGTGAAAAAACTGGCACGCTCATCGAGGATAATATGAAAATAACTATATTACTTGGTGATAAGTTTCAATTAGTTGATAAAGAAAAGGAAGAATAAAAATCTTTCTTTTTTATTAAAATTATAATGAAAAAATTAGTACTACATTATTGACAAATAAATATATCTAATGTAAAATTATACTTGTAGCATTTGGAGACATACTCAAGAGGCTGAAGAGGCGCCCCTGCTAAGGGTGTAGGTCGGGTAACTGGCGCGAGGGTTCGACTCCCTCTGTCTCCGCCATTAAGATAATAAAACCTTTTTTTACAAGGTTTTTTTTATTTTTAATAATACTTAATTGTATGTTATACTTATTATAGTAGGTGAATATATGAAATGTCCTAAATGTGATAATAGAA
>DUWA01000110.1 GCA_012840755.1 Mycoplasmatota bacterium
AAAGATAATTTATAATTCTGATACTATAACTAAAACAATACCAGTAAAAATTGAATATGTGGAAGAAACTGATAATATAGCTGAAAATGAAAATATTTTGGTTTATAAAAATTGTTCAAAAACTAGTGTAGATATTGATGTGAAAAATAATATTAGTTTTTTAAGTATGCCAGAAGATAATTTGTTTTTTCCAGACATTGTTTATTTAGCTATTGGGATGATTGCCAATAAATTGCAAAAAGAACAAAAATATTTTATTCAGTCTTCTGTTGTTAAAAATGAAAAGGGTAATTCAATAATGTTTTTAGGAGATCCTAATTCAGGGAAAACAACTTTAGCATCTAAATTAATTTTAACTGGTAATTGGTCGCTTGTGTCTAATGATAATGTTATTGTTAAACTAGAAAAAGACAAGTTAGTTACAATTGCTGGAACTAAAAGTGTTCAAATGCGCTATGGCGCTATTAAACTATTTTTCCCACAATTATTAGATAAAATTAATACTCCAAAAGAAATTGATACGAGGGATGAATGGGATATTAAAATATATGTAAATGATATATTTAAAGAAATAGGCGTTAAATATTCAGATGAATCTGTTGTATCAGATATATATATTATAAACACTGTTAAAAATGGAGACATTTTCATTAGAGAAAGAGAAGCTATTGATAGAAATTTATTAATATATGAGCATTTAACAAAACAGATAAGAAGCAATAGATATGCATTAACTAGTTTTGATAGACCAATGCCTTCTTTTGAACAGGAAGAATACATGCAAGCAAGATATGATATGGCTAAAATTATATCTAATAGTATAAATATTTATGAAACAAAAGGTTCTGTAGATAATATCATTGAAAATATTAAGGCAAAAAATGGAAGATAATAAAATAATACTTACAACCTTATCACCTAAAACTCACAGAACATCAGAAGAAAATTTAGGTATTGGATATTTAAAATCTTCTTTAACAAAAAAAGGCTACGACGTAATAATTATTGATGGATGGCTTAATGAACTTACAGTAGAAGAAGTATATGAAAAAATAATAAAAATAGATAATGTATTATTTATAGGTATTTCAACCTATATGTCTAATACACAACATACAATTGACTTAATTAAAATGTTAAAAGAAAAAAATAAAGAATATAAAATATTATGTGGTGGATTTGGCCCAACTTTTTACCCGGATGAATATTTAAAAAATGGCGCAGATTTTGTAATACGGGGAGAAGGAGAACAAGTAATATGCAAACTTGCAGATTCTTTAAAATACAAACAAGATCAGAGTGATATATTAAGCCTTAGTTATATTAAAAATAACAATATAATTCATAATGAAATGGCACCATTAGTTGAAAATCTAGACATTTTTCCTTTTCCAGCTAGAGATACATTAGATGTTGTTATAAATAAAAAATCAACTGTTAACATTGTAACATCTAGAGGTTGTTCTGGAAATTGTGATTTTTGCTCCGTAATATCATTTTTTAGATTAAGTAAAGGTAAAGTTTGGAGAACAAGAAGTATTAAAAATATAGTTGATGAAATCGAACAACTATATAAAAAGGGAGTAACATTTATTAAAGTTGTAGACGATAGCTTTATAGATGGCAATCGCGATGAGGCATGGTGCAAAGAATTTGCTGATGAAATTGAAAAAAGAAATATTAAAGTCAAACTAAGAGGTCAAATAAGAGCAGATAAGGTTACAGATCAAATATTGTTTCATTTAAAAAGAGCTGGTTTTTTTTCTTTTGCTTGTGGAATTGAAAATGGAAGTGAAACTGCACTAAAGAGAATGAACAAAAAATCTACATTAATAGAAAACAAAAAAGCCCTTGAACTTTTTAAAAAACACGGGTATATTGTCCAAATGGGATATATATTATTTGATAAAAATACAAGTCTTGATGAACTTAAAGATAATTATTTATTTTTAAATGAATATGATTTTACTGTTACAAAAGGAATA
>DUWA01000111.1 GCA_012840755.1 Mycoplasmatota bacterium
AATTGGAACATTTTCAGTTTTTGGAGTTATTATTTTAGTAATAGGTGGATTTTATGGAGTTTTAAATAAAATTGATGCTTACTCTATGACTGTTGATAAAGTAGTTACAAGATTTAAAAATAAACCTAATATTTTTTTAATTTTAACAATTGTAATATTTTTATTACTATCATCATTATTTGGAGTGTTTTTACCACTTATCGTATTAGTTCCGTTTTTTGCCGCAGTTTTATTGTTACTTGGTTATAGTAAAATTAAGACAATGGCAGCAACATTCGGTTCTATAATTGTAGGTTCTATCGCATCTGTATATGGTTTCTTTGGAGCTGGATATAATAGTTATTTTTTTAGTATAAAAATGAATGAAGATATTTTCACAAAAATTTTGTTTTTATTAATTATTGGAGCAATATATATATATTTTGTTTCATTTAATAAAAAAGAGAAGAAAGAGAAAAAAGAAAAATTACTAAAAGCAAGTGAAGTACCATTTTATACAAAGGTTAAAGAAACAAAAAGGTCTAATTACCCATTAATAATTTTATTAGTATTTATGCTGATTTTTGTTTTTGGTGGAATGTATAATTGGAAAGAATTATGGAATATTTCATTGTTTGATGATATACATAATTCTTTAATGGGACTTAAGATAAAAGACTATCCAATAATTGCAAACATCATTGGGAATATAAAATCATATGGTAATTGGTATAATTATGAATTTGGTGTATGGTTAATCATAACAACTATTTTAGCAGCATGGTTATATAATCTTAAGGTAGAGGAATATATAAATGGTTTCGTTGATGGAGTTAAAAAAATGCTACCAGTAGCATTTGTAGCATTGATGGCTAATTTAATTTTTTATAGTATGCTATCATATTCATCAACAAATATAAGTTTAACTATTACTGATTTTATTTTAGAATCTAATAAAAACTTTAATGTGTTTAATAATGTACTAGCTTCATTATTCGGAAGTTTATTTTATAACGACTACTCATACTTGTTAGGAAATATTCAATCAATACTACTAGTAAATGATAGTATTTATTACCCAATAATAGGAATTATATTTACTGCTGTTCATTATACAGTTATGCTTATTGTTCCAACTAGTTTTGTATTAGTATCAGGATTAAAATATTTTGATATTGATTATAAGGATTGGATTAAATATATATGGAAATTTATATTAGCAGTATTAGTTGTGATTATTGCTATTGGATTAATGATTTCTATTCTAATATAACAAAGCATTCAAATATCTGAATGCTTTTTTTTATTGTGAAATCATAACTAATAGTAATTACTAATGCTTATATAACATATCTAGTATTATAAGTAATAATTTGATAATAAGTTATGATTTGTGTTAAAATAGTAATTGTTATAAATGGAGGTTTTTTATGGATATTTTTATTCCGGATATGTATCAAAAGAGTATTTATACAATTGATTATGAAAAGTTAAAAGAAAGAGGAATTAAATGTTTATTGTTTGATTTAGATAATACGTTGATACCTGCTAGATCAAGTAAAAAAAATGAGAAATTAAAAGATTTTTTTGATGAATTAAAACAATATGGTTTTAAAATATATATTTTTTCAAATAGTCCTAAAAGAAGAGTTAGTATTTTTGCTGATGATTTAGGAATTGAATATTGTTATAGTGCATCAAAGCCATTAAAAAAGAAATTTTTAAAAATTGTTGATGACAATGATTTGGATTTAAGTGAGGTGGCAATTATAGGAGATCAATTACTTACAGATGTTTTAGGAGGTAATAGAGTAGGTATTACAACTATATTAATAAATCCAATTAGTATAAAAGATGGAGTTCAAACTTTATTAAATAGAACAATAGAAAAATATATTATTAAAAAGTTAACTAAAAAGGATTTATTTGTAAAAGGAAGATATTATGAATAAAAAATGTAGTGGATGTGGTTCTTTTTTACAAAACGAATCAATTGACAAGGAAGGTTATATAAAAGATATTTCAAAAGATAATTGTGAAAGGTGTTTTAGAATAACTAATTATGGTGACTACAAACAAGTTGTTAAAACAAATGATGAATATATAAATATATTGACAAATATTAACAAAACGAAAGACCTAGTTATTTTAGTGGTAGATATATTTAATATAAATAAAGATTTATCACATATTAGAGATTATATAGATAATGACATTTTACTTGTAATTAATAAGCGAGATATATTACCCAGGTCAATATATGACATAAGGTTAATAGAATATTTTAATTCATATAATTTAGATTTAGTTGATAAAGTACTTATAAGTAGTTCTAAAAATTCTAATTTTGATGAATTGATGGATAAAATAATCAAACACAAAAAAAGTAAAA
>DUWA01000112.1 GCA_012840755.1 Mycoplasmatota bacterium
AACTTTAAATATAAAAATATTTAATGTATGTTTTAAAATCATTTTTAATTTAATAATCAATATAGTTGTAATGTTTATACATAAAAAATATATCTGATTATCCTGTTGTGGTTTATATAAATTAAGTATTTTTTGTAATTTTCTTACAATTTATAGTATATTTTACATTTATAATTGAAAAAAATATTAAAAAAATCAAAAAAAATCAAAAAAGTATTTGTAAATTTTATAATATATGCTATAATTTATATGTTCCCTTTTGAAGTGGAAAAATTGCCTGAGTGGCGAAATAGGTAGACGCACAGGACTTAAAATCCTGCGGGAGTCAAATCCCGTGCCGGTTCAAGTCCGGCCTTAGGCACCATCGTAATGGAGAAATACCCAAGTCTGGTTGAAGGGGCCGGTCTTGAAAACCGGGAGGTCGGAAACGGCGCGGGGGTTCAAATCCCTCTTTCTCCGCCATTACGTTTATTAAAATTTATATCGCGGGGTGGAGCAGTTTGGTAGCTCGTCGGGCTCATAACCCGAAGGTCGTTGGTTCAAATCCAGCCCCCGCAACCATGGTCCCGTAGTGTAGCGGTTATCACGTCTGCCTGTCACGCAGAAGATCGCGAGTTCGATTCTCGTCGGGACCGCCATTTTTTTTGGCTCTGTAGCTCAGTCGGTAGAGCAAGGGACTGAAAATCCCTGTGTCGATGGTTCGATTCCATTCGGAGCCACCATGAAAATAAGTTAAGTTAATACTGTTAAAAGTATTAACTTTTTTTTGGGAAAATGACTTATTGAAATATTATGTAATATTTCAATAGCTAACAAATTGTTTGACTATATTAATATTATCTAAATATAAAATTGCTCTTTTTTATTATATATAAAGCTATATTTTATGAATTTTACATCTCTTTTTAATTTTTTGTTAAAAAGATGTTGACAAAAATAATTGTTTTTAATATAATGTTAATAACAGAGGAAGAAATTTAAATAATTATCTAAAAACACCATTTTTTGCGGGAAATTAATCATTAGTAAAATATGCTAATAGATAGTATAAAAACGCGAACTCTGTTATTAATGAAACGTTAAAAAGAAAGAGGAGAGAAAATGAAAAAGTTTTACAAAAAAATGAGATTGAAAAAAATGAAAGAGGTTTTAGTCGTTATTGACATGGTAAAAGGTTTTGTACAAGAAGGTAATATGTATGATGAAGGAATTAATAATATAACAGAGGAAATTGTTAATATAGTAAAAAAATTCATAAATAAAGATGATAAAGAAATTATAGCTTTTAAAGATGTACACACAGAAAGTAGTAAAGAATTGGAAGTGTTTCCAGAACATTGTCTTGAGGGAACTATAGAAGCAGAATTGATTGATCAATTAATACCTTATGAAAAAGCAATGAGAGTTTTTGAGAAAAACTCTACGAGTGGTTTTGTAACAAAAAAATTTATGAAATATCTAAGAAAAAATAAATATAAAATAAATAAGTTTGTTATTGTAGGTTGTTGCACTGATATATGCATAGCAAATTTTGCAATTCCTTTAATTAATTATATAAATGAATATAATCTAGATATTGATGTTGAAGTAGTAGTTAATGCAATTGAGACATATGATGCGGAGTATCATAATAGAGAAGAGTATAGTAATTTAGGTTTAAAAATGATGAGATTAAATGGTATCTCTTTAGTGAAAAAATATAATGGTGATAAATATGAATAATAAAACAATGATGACAGATCTATATGAACTTACAATGTCTCAAGTATACTTTAATGAAAATAAAAAAGATGAAATTGCTATTTTTGATGCGTTCTTTAGAAAAGAACCAATGGAAAGTGGATATGCAGTAATGGCTGGATTGGATAATTTAATAGAATATATTCAAAACCTAAAATTTACTAACGATGATATAGAATATCTCAGAACATTAAATTTGTTTAATGAACCATTCTTAGAATATCTAAAAAATTTTAAATTCACAGGTGAAATATATGCTATTCCTGATGGGACGCCTGTTTTCAGAAACACTCCATTAATTACAGTTAAAGCTCCAATTATTGAAACTCAAATTATTGAAACCGCACTTTTGTCTTATTTAAATGCTGGAATATGTTATGCCACAGCAGCTAGAAGAATTATAGAATCAGCAGGCAATATAAATGTAATGGAGTTTGGTGCAAGAAGGGCATTAGGTCCTGATGCAGCAGTTGAAGCCAGTAAATGTGCGATAATGGTGGGTGCAATAGGAACAAGTAATGTATTAGCTGGTAAAAAATATAATATTCCAGTAATGGGAACAATGGCTCATAGTTTTGTTACGGAGTCAAATAGTGAATACGAAGCATTTTTAAATTTTGCAAAAACATATCCTGACAATTGTTTTTTGCTAGTTGATACTTATGATACATTAAAAAGTGGCATACCTAATGCTATTAAAGTGGCGAAGGAATTTTTGCTCCCTAATGGTTATAGATTAAAGGGAATTAGAATAGACTCTGGCGATCTAGCGTATCTATCAAAAGAGGCAAGAAAAATGTTAGATGATGCAGGCTTTAGAGATGCTAAAATATGTTTATCTAATGGAATAAATAATAAAACAATTGAATCATTAAAAATACAAGGTGCAGAAATGGATGTTATTGGTCTAGGAGATAATATTGTTCTGCCTGATAAAGCGAGAGTTGGATGTGTATATAAAAATGTTGCTATTATTAAAAAAAATCAAATAATTCCAAAAATTAAGCTAAGTGGAGATATAATTAAAACAATTAATCCAGGCTATAAAAAAGTTTACAGAATATATGATAAGAAAACAAAATATGCATTAGCTGATTTGATTGCTTTACATGGTGAGGAAATACCAAAAGATAAATATTTATTAATAGATCCTGATGATGAAACTAATATAAAACATATAAAAGATTATGAAATAGAAGAATTACAAATTCCAATATTTATTGAAGGAAAGTTAGTTTATGAAAATCCAAATGTGTTCAAGAAAAGAGAATATTGTAATGATCAAATGAAAACATTATATCCTGAAATTAAAAGAATTGAAAAACCACATAAATATTATGTTAATTTAAGTAAGAATCTTTTAGTTTTGAAAAGAGATATGATTATGAAAATAAAAAACAATAATATTGAAAATAAAAAACAAAAAGTAAAAGGATTAAAATAGTGTTTTATGAAAAATGAAAAACTAGAAGAATTAAAAAAATATATTGAAGAACTTAAGTTAGTAAAAGTTCTTCAAAAAGAAAAAGTGGATGAAGGATTTATAAGTTTGGTACAAAAAAATGTCTTTTAAATAATGGAAATATAATAACAAGAAATCAAATTTTAAAAAATAATAAAGATGGTAACGCAGCAACTGTGCTACCTATGACAAAAGAACACAATATAGTACTTGTAGTACAACCACGAATATTAACAGAAAAAACAGTTACAGTAGAACTTCCTACTGGATATATAGATGATAATGAAGAGGCAGTTGATGCAGCTAGAAGAGAACTAGAAGAAGAAACGGGATATGTATCGGATGAATATATAAACCTTATTAATTATTATCAGGATCAAGGATGCTCAAAAGCCAAAATATATAGTTTTTTGGCTTTAAATTGTAAAAAAATAAAAAAACAAAATCTTGATAATGATGAATATATTAAATATTTTGAATGTTCATATGATGAAGCTTTTGAACTGATAGATCTTGGTTATATTTGTGATGCTAATTCTATACTAGCACTAGAAATGTCTAAAAAATATATAAGAAGGTGATAATATGTTGAAAATTTATGGATACGTCAGATTAGGAACTGAAGTCCCAAGCCTTAAAGTTGCTAATATAGATTACAATATTATAGAAATTATAAAACAAAAAACTGAAAATACAATTGCTTCATACATGTTACATGATTATTTCTTATTTCAATTTTTAAGAAATAGGTATAATCTATCAAAAATTATTATGCATATAAAAAATACTTTAAAATGTATATATAATAAAGACAAAATAAGAAAATACCTATGTATCTTTATAAAAAAATTTCTTAATAATCATTTAAAAAGAAACTGTATGACAGATAGACTAAAAACAGGAAGTGTTTGTTTGTCTTCAATGAAATATTCTAAGTTGAGAAGTGATGCAGATGCTGATATTAGGTTAAAGGATATAGATAATTCATGAAGAGTCTTCAAGTTTTAACACCTAAAAGGGAATGCATATTTAATTGTCCTTTCTGTATATCAAAAACTCATGTGCATGATAATATGTTTGAAAATAACTATGAGAATAATTATGAATTATGGGAAAATAACTTTATTAAAATATTAAAAAATTATGAAGATTTGAAAACAATTGTAATTACAGGAACAAATGATCCTATGCAGGATATATGCTGTATTGAAAAAATAATAGAAATAGTAAGAGAACATAGAAGTGATATTAAAATAGAACTTCAGACTAGATATTATATTAAAAATCAAATATATAAAAAATTAGATATTGTTGCTTTTAGTATAGATAAATTTAACGTCATTAAGAAAATAGATACAACTGATATAAATGCTCGTTTTGTAATATTGTTAACAGATGACTTTAATCAAAAAAGTTTGTATGATATAATAGATTTGATAAATAACAAAGATGTTCAAATAACTTTTAAGTCACTACATTATGGCGAAAACAACAATAAAATAAGTAATTGGATAAAAAAACACAAAATCGATAGTGCAACATTAGATAAATTGCGTACAGAGATTAATAATTATAGAGGTATTTTATCTATAAGAATTGATGAAAATTGCATGGATTCAAAGGGCAGATATATGGTTTTTAGAGAAGATGGAAATTTATACCTCGATTTTTATAGTAAAGATAAGGAGTATATAAATGAACAATATGAAGCTTATAGTAATGGAAAATTGCAAAGAATTAGGAGAAAAAGTAGATGAACATTTAAAAAGAATGAATCACAATGGTAGTTATATTGCTTCTATAAGTAATGAGAGATTTAGTAACGGTGAGGGTAAAATAAAAATTAATGAAACTGTAAGAGAAAAAGATTTATACATAATAACAGATATAGGAAATTACAGTCAATATTACAAAATGCATGGGCAACCTCATTATATGTCTCCAGATGAACATTATCAAGATGTAAAAAGAGTTATTTCTGCAACATGTGGAGGAGCAAGCAAAATAACACTTATAATGCCACTTTTATATCAATCAAGACAAGATAAAAGAAAAGGAAGAGAATCGTTAGACTGTGCTATTGCATTACAAGAACTAGAACAATTGGGAGTAAATACAATAGTTACATTTGATGCTCATAATCCTGGTATTTGTAATGCTATTCCTAAATTACCTTTTGAAAATTTTTATCCAACCCATATAATTTTAGAAAAATTTATAGAAAATGAAACTGAAGATATTGGCAATTTATTAGTATTTGCTCCTGATATGGGAGCGACTGAAAGGGCGAGATACTATGCAGAGATGCTAGGTTGTGATATGGGTGCCTTTTATAAAAGAAGAGATTTGAGTAAAGTCGTAAATGGCAAAAATCCAATTATTGATCATGTGTATATGGGACCTGATATTAAGGGAAAAAATGCTATTATAGTTGATGATATGATAGCATCAGGCCAATCTATGATTGAAGTAGCAGAATTATTAAAAGATAAGGGAGCTAAAAATATATACCTAGTAGCAACATTTGCTCTTTTAACAGAAGGTGTTGAAAATTTTGTTAAAGCCTATGAGAAGGGTATTTTTACTAAGTTATACTCAACAAATTTATCTTATGTACCAGAAAAAATAAAAAAAGAGAGATGGTACTGTGATGTTGATTGTTCATATCAAATTGCTCAAATAATTAATTATTTGAATAATAAAAAATCATTAGCTCCTTTGTATAATGGAAAAAAAGATATTTTAGATAAAATAGAGAGAGTTATGGTTAAATGCGAATAGGCATTTTTGGAGGAAGATTTATTTGTTAATAACTATTTAGATAAATTGATATTTGTACCGATAGGTAATAAATATAAAAAGTCAAATTTAATTAATGGAAAAAATCAGATATAATCTGATCAATTGAAAGTATGTTAGATAAAGATATTTTTATGTATATAATAAAAATAACATATAGAAGAATAATAAAGCAACATTATATCAATATATAAAAGAGGTGTTATATGGAACAATATAATTCGGAAGAGGAATTTTTAAAAAATTATGATTCAAGTGTCTTTGAAAAACTTTCTATGACAACAGATATTATTATATTTAGTGTATCTAATGGAAATCGCACAAATTATAGAAAATTAAAGGAAAAATATTTTAGTGTTTTATTAGTAAAAAGAAATACCTATCCATATAAAGAAAAATGGTGCTTACCAGGTGGATTTTTAAACATGGATGAAACATTAGATGAAGCAGCTACAAGAATATTAGCTACAGAGACAAATCTTCACAATATTTATATGGAGCAATTATATACTTTTAGCGATTTAAATAGGGATCCTAGAATGAGAATAGTGAGTACTTCATATATGGCGCTTGTGGATAAAAACAGATTAAACGATAAGTTATATCCTAATGCGAGTTGGTTTAATATGATCATTCTTGAAGATGAAAAAGGTATTAACATAATGTTTGATAATGGAATTGAAGAATTTAATATTGTTTTAGAAAAACATTTAATAGAGAAGACATCAGGACGTTATGATTACGTGGTTGTAAAAAATGATCATCTTGCTTTTGATCATGCTTTAGTCCTTGCCACAGGAATATCTAGACTTAAAAATAAGATAGAATATACTGATATAGTATTTAATATGATGCCAGAGTATTTTTCATTAGGGGAATTACAGCAAGTATATGAAGTTATTTTAGGAAAAAAATTATTAGATCCAGCTTTTAGAAGAATTATTGCTGATAAAGTTGAAAAAACAGATAAAATTAAAACTGGTGGTGGTCACCGGCCATCAGCTCTATTTAGATATAAAGGTTAATTAGTTAACCTTTATTTTGGTTAGGGGAATAAGTATATAAAGTTTTAAAAAATAATATTTTAAAATAAAATCATGATATGATATAGAAGAGGTATATTATGAAATTAATGTTAAGCATTAATAAAAAGTTTTTTGAACTCTCCCAAAAATAATTAATTGAAAAAGTTAAACAAGTAGATAAAAATAATTTATCACCCTTTTTCTACATCAGTAGATTGCAACGAGTGGATAAAACTAGTAACATATGAGTAAAATAACAAATTATGTTAAGGATAATAAATATAATCTATCAATTTCTGTGGAAAACTTAAATAATATGAATAGTGTAACTATACTAGGATATTTGAATCTAGTTTAGCTTTTAAAAATAATGATATCTAAAATTCCAAAAGTTAACTTGCATACATATAAGGATGAAAAAGACCATAATCCATTAAGTAGGGATAATAAAAATAAGGAACTATGGATAAAGGTTTTTGATTATTAAAAGAAATCAATATAATAAAACTAATGTACTTGAATACGATTTGTTTGAATTTTATGGCGATGACTGTTAAACTAAGTTTATTAATTATGTAAGGTCTACATGTTATGGACATAAATATTTTGAAGAAAGGTGAAATATGAATAATAAAGTTGTGATAATTGGTTGTGGTAATGTTGGCATGAGTTATGCTTATGCTTTGTTGAACCAAAGAACATCAGTAAATGATCTTGTTTTAATAGATATAAATAAAAAAAAGGTTGAAGGTGAAGTGATGGATTTAAACCATTGCTTAGCTTTTGCTCCTTCTAAAATTAATATTAAAGTTGGTGATTATACAGATTGTAGCGATGCAAAAATTATATGTATTGCTGCAGGGGCTAACCAAAATCCAGGGGAAACTAGAATGGATCTTATTACAAAAAATGCTAAAGTCTTTAAGAATATAATTAACTCTGTTATGGAAACAGGGTTTAATGGTATTTTTTTAATAGCTACAAATCCCCTCGATGTTATGACTTATCTTACTTGGAAATATTCAAAATTAGATACATCTCAAATTATCGGTAGTGGGACAAGTTTAGATACTGCAAGACTTAGATATATGATAGGAGAAAGACTTAATATTAATCCTAAGAATGTACACGCTTATGTAATAGGAGAACATGGTGATTCGGAATTTGTTCCTTGGAGTATAGCAAGTATTGGGCTTCAAAGTATATATGATTTTTTAAATGAGGAAGAGTTAAATAAAATATGTACTGATGTTAAAAATGCCGCTTACGAAATAATAGATAGAAAAGGGGCTACATATTACGGAATAGGAATGTGTTTGGTGAGAATTACTAACGCAATTCTTTCTGATGAAAATAGTATTATTACAGTTTCTTCATACGATTCTAATAATAATGTGTTTGTAGGTGGTCCTACAATTATTAATAAGAATGGTATAAGAGAAAGAGTATTCGTAAATTTGACACAAAAGGAAGAGAGACAGTTACAAAAATCAATTGACATTATAAAAGAAGCCATAAGAAATATAGATTAGGAAGTGTATTATGTTAAGAGTAAGTGATTTATGGGAAGATTATGAATGTATAGATGCTGGATGTGGTGAAAAATTAGAAAGATGGGGAAACATTGTTTTAAGAAGACCAGACCCACAAGCAATATGGGATGTATCATACGATAATAAATTATGGAAAAACGCGGATGGACATTATTTTAGATCTGAACGTGGCGGTGGACAGTGGGTCTTTAAAACTAAGTTGAAAGATTATTGGACTATTAAATATAAACACCTTATATTTAAAGTAAGTCCCACAAATTTTAAACATACTGGACTATTTCCAGAGCAATCTACAAATTGGGATTACATGTATGAGAAAATTAAAAACACAAATAGAAAGATAAAGGTTTTAAATTTATTTGCATACACAGGAGGAGCAACACTTGCTTGTTCATCTGCTGGGGCTGACGTTGTTCATGTTGATGCTTCAAAAGGAATGACTGAGTGGGCAAAAGAGAATGTTAAATTGTCTGGTTTGGAATCAAATCATATAAGATTTATTGTTGATGATTGTTTAAAATTTGTTGAAAGAGAATATAGACGTGGGAATAAATACGATGCAATAGTTATGGATCCTCCAAGCTATGGCCGTGGTCCAAATGGTGAAGTATGGAAGTTTGAAGATAATATATATGCTTTAATAAATGCATGTTTAAAAATAATGAGTGATACTCCTTTATTCTTTTTAATAAATTCATATACAACAGGAATATCAAGTATAGTGTTAGAAAATATTTTAAAAACCACAATATTGCCACTATATCCAAACGGTGTGGTAGATGCAGGCGAAGTAGGTCTACCAATTACTAAAGACAATATGATTTTACCATGTGGTATTTATGGAAGATGGCAAAGTAAATGATAAATATCTTGTATGAAGACAATCATATTTTAGTAGTAGAAAAACCAATAAACGTTCCTGTTCAACTAGATTCAAGTAATGATAAAGATTTACATTCAATGCTAAAAGAATATATAAAAGAAAAATATAATAAACCAGGAAATGTATATTTAGGTATTGTTCACAGATTAGATAGACCGGTTGGAGGGGTTATGGTATTTGCAAAGACAAGTAAAGCTGCTAATAGAATAACTAGTCAAATTAAACAATATCAATTTGAAAAAATATATCATGCTGTTATTGATGGGAACATTTTGGAAGAAAAGGGTTTATTAAAAGATAAATTATTAAAAAACAATCATACTAATATTGTTAGAGTTGATGAGAATGGAAAAGATTCTGAATTAGAATATGAAGTGCTAATGAAAAAAAGTAATTTAACGTTAGTTAAGATAAATTTAAAAACGGGTAGATCTCATCAAATTAGGGTTCAGTTTTCTTCAAGGAATTATCCTTTATATGGGGATCAAAAATATAATTTTAAGGTAAAAGAAAAAGAACAAATTGCACTTTTTGCATCGTCATTATCTTTTTACCATCCAATTACAAAAGAAAGGATGACTTTCAAACTAAAATTACCTAAAAGAAAACCTTGGAATTTGTTTTCAACTACTATATAGTAGTTTTTTTGTTAAAACCAAAGAATACAACATATATTTAATTAGGTGATAATGTGATAAAGTATAAAGTTAGTGTACTTTGTATATTTTTAATGGGTTTATGTGCGTTTAATTTTTTTAATGTTGGTGCGAATGATTTTCCTTTATTGGGAAAAGTTATCTATATAGATCCTGGACATGGTGGAGTGGATCCAGGAGCAATATATAAAGATTTATATGAATCTAAATTGAATTTAGAAATAAGTTATCAGTTATCTAAAGAATTAGAAAAAAAAGGTGCATTAGTTTATATGACAAGATATGGAGATTATGATTTATCTGTAAAATATGCAGTAAATAGAAAAAGAAGTGATTTATCAAGAAGAGCAAATATTATTAATAAATCAGAATGTGATTTATATTTATCTATTCATCTTAATGCTGACACCTCTCCAACATGGAGCGGTGCACAAGTTTTTTATGACGATATAAATGATGAAAATGAAAAAATAGCTAATATAATACAAAAAGAACTTAAAGCTCATTTAAGAACAAAAAGAAAATACGAGGAAACAACAAGTATGTATCTTCATAAACGTGTTGAAAGACCAGGGGTGTTAATTGAAGTTGGATTTATAACCAATCCAAACGAGAGATATTTGCTTAAAAAAACTTGGTATCAACAAAAAGTAGCTAATGTAATAACTGGAGGAGTTTTAAAATATTTTGAAACTAAATAAAGTAGAGCACACTACTTTTTTTAATAATTTCATAAAAAATTACTCATTTAAAAATCAATATGGTATAATTTAAGTATAGGTGAGAATATGGTGAAGAAAACATTCAAAAGTCTAGATGAGCAAATTCAAATATTACGTTCAAAAGGTTTAATTATAAAGGATGAAGAAAAAACAAAAGAGGTTTTACTAAGAGAAAATTATTTTTTCATCAGCGGATATAGGCATTTGTTTATGCTAAACAACAATAGATATTTCATATTTGGAACAACCTTTGAAGAACTTTATGCCACATTCTTATTTGATAGAGGAATTAGAAATATAATGTTTAAATATATTTTAGTAGTAGAAAATAATATAAAATCAATAATTAGTTACCAATTGTCTAAAAAGTATGGTTTTAAGGAAGAAGATTATTTGAATACTAAAAATTATAATCAAGATATATTAAAACAAAGACAAGTAAATGATGTCATCGAAAAGATGAAACGACAAATAAGAGTTAATGGTAGAAAACATAAAGCAACCTTACACTATATAAATAATTATGGATATATACCTATGTGGATTTTAGTTAAGGTTTTATCCTTTGGGATTATAGCTGAACTATATGCTATATTAAAAGAAACTGACCAATCTTCTATATCTAATTTTTATGAATTAGATATAGATACTTTAAAGACGAATCTTTATATATTAGCAAATTTTAGAAATTTGTGTGCTCATGAAGATATTTTATATGATCATAGAACACAAAAAAATATAAAAGATACAAATTTTCATTATTTACTTGATATTCCTAAATATGATGATGAGTATATATATGGTAAAAATGATTTGTTTGCTTTAGTAATTATATTAAAACAAATGCTTACTGATGTTCAATTTAGAGAATTCATATATGAAGTTGGTTATGAAATAGATATTTTGGATGGTAGAGTAAACACTGTCTCACTAATAGATATTTTAAATAAAATAGGTTTTCCATCAAATTGGAGAGATATAGTAAATTTTTAATTGGGAGGATTTATGAAAAAGAAAATATTATATACAAGTGTAGTAATTTTATCGTTTTTTATAGGAGTAAGCTCGACAATGATCTCTTATCATTTTTATGGGCCAGAAAAAGTAATAATTGAAAAAACTGTATCTGAAGTAGAAGTTACAGAGGCAGATAGTATTAGTAGTTCAATAGAAAAAATATATGATGCTACTGTTGTTGTTGAAAACTATCAAGCAAACAGAAAAGTTGGTAGTGGAACAGGTTTTGTTTATAAAAAAGACAAAGGAAAAGGATACATTATAACTAATTATCACGTAATTGCAGATGCGACTAAAATAATGGTGATAAATACTGAAAATGTTTCTGTTGAAGCAAAATTACTTGGAAGTGATGAATATGCAGATATTGCAGTTTTGACAATTGAAGAAGATGCAGTACTAGATGTTGCAATTTTAGGAGATAGTTCAAAATCAAAGCTAGGAGATACAGTTTTTACGGTTGGAACACCTGTAGGTAGCGAATATATGGGAACAGTTACAAAAGGAATTTTATCAGGCAAAAATAGAACAGTATCTGTTACTCTTTCAAGAGGTACTTTTATGATGGAGGTATTACAGACTGATGCTGCAATAAATCCAGGAAATAGTGGAGGCCCTTTAGCAAATATTAATGGTGAAGTAATAGGAGTAAATTCTTTAAAATTAGTTGAAGACGAAATAGAAGGAATGGGATTTGCAATTCCTATTGAAATAATTGTTTCATCACTTGATAGACTTGAAAAAGGAGAAGAAATTATAAGACCAGTTTTGGGTGTAGAATTGATAGATGCCAGTAGTACATACAGTCTATATAGATATGGGATATATTTTGATGAGCATTTTGAAAAAGGAGTAGTTGTTGTAAATGTGAGTGAAAATTCTACTGCTAGTTCAATTGGATTAAAAAAGGGAGATGTAATCTTAAAAATTGATGACGTTGAAATAAATGAAACAGGTCATTTTAGATTTTTATTATATAAATATGAAATCGGAGACAATATTGAGTTTACTGTTTATAAAGATGGGAAAATTCAAAAAATTAAAGCAACTTTAAAATAAGGTAGAAATATCTTATTTTTTATTGACTTATTGAAAATTGTGTTATAATATAGGTAAATATTTGAGGTGAAGTTATGAAATGTACAAATTGTGAGTTTGAATTAAGACAAGAAGAGAGTATTTGTCCTAATTGTAAACTAGAAGTGAAAAAAGATAATTTAGAAAACATTGATTTTAAAGATGCAACTGTAATTATTAATCCTGATGTTATTAATGCAAATGTTGATGCCTTTTTTAAAAAAGCAGAAGAGACTACAAATAAAGAAAAGGATAATAAATTAATTGCTTTAATTATTTTGATATGCATAGTGTTATTGTTGATTGCAATATATTTTTTGATATAAGAACTACTTAGTAGTTTTTTTTATAAATATCTTATTTTTTGAAATACTATAATATTTTTCAATTATTTGTATATATTAATAGTTAGAGAGGAGAGATATTGTGTTTCCAAGTAGAATGCTTTTAAATAATCTGTTTAACGATTTTGATAGTACTAAAAACTATGATAAGTTAATGAAGTGTGATATTTATGAAGAGAATAATTTTAATATTTTTGAGATTGACTTGCCTGGTTTTAAAAAAGACGATATAAAATTAGATTTAGAAAATGGTTATTTAGTTGTTAGTGCAGAAAAAAAGAATACTGAAGAAAACAACGATGAAAATAAAAATTATATTCATAGAGAAAGGTATTATCATACAAAATGCGAAAGATCATTTTATATAGGGGAAATAAGTGAAAATAATATTAAAGCAACATTTAATGATGGAATATTAAAAATTAAAATTCCAAAAGAAGATGAACAACAAAAAAGTAAAAAAACAATATCAATAGACTAGTTAATGAAACTAGTCTTTTTAAATAAAATTCAATTATAACAAAATAATAGTTAAATCATACAATATTTTGAGGAGGAATGTGTATGAACTATAAAATTGTTATTGATGCAGGACATGGTGGAGATGATCCAGGAGCTAGTGGTAATGGTATAATCGAAAAAAATCTAAATTTAGAAATATCAAAACACATGTATAATGAGTTTGTAAAAAGGGGAATTACACCTAAAATGACTAGAACGACGGATGAAACATTAAGTCCAAATGAAAGAGTTAAGAGGGTACTTAATGCGTTTGGTAATGGCAAAGATGTAATAGTTATATCGAATCACATAAATGCAGGTGGGGGAGATGGTGCTGAGGTAATCTATGCATTAAGAAATAAAAGTACTTTATCGAACTTGATATTAGAGAATTTAGAAAAAAAAGGACAAAATATAAGAAAAGCATACCAAAGAAGGTTACCTAGTGATACTTCAAAAGATTATTATTTTATGCAAAGAGAAACACCAAATACTGAGGCTATTACTGTTGAGTATGGTTTTTTAGATAGTACAGGCGATGATGTTACTCAGTTAAAAAATAATTACAAGCAATATGCAGAGGCTGTTGTAGATGCAGTAATAGAATATTTAACAGAATCAAATATATATGTTGTACAGAAAGGGGATAGTTTATGGAGTATTGCAAAGAAATTTAACACAACGGTTAATGATATTAAAGATTTAAATAATTTAACAACAAATTCATTATCAGTAGGACAAAAAATACGAATACCATCTGCTGCAATTATAGAAAAGGGAACATATGTGGTAAAATCAGGAGATTCATTATATTCAATCGCACAAAGATATGGAATAACAGTAGATGAATTAAAAAGAGCTAATAATTTAACGAGTAATATACTTAGTGTCGGTCAGACACTAAAGATTCCAACGACAGAAAATATTATAGAAAAGGGAACATATGTGGTAAAATCAGGAGATTCACTTTACTCAATCGCACAGAAATATGGAATAACAGTAGATGAATTAAAAAGAGCTAACAATTTAACAAGCAATACACTAAGTATTGGGCAAACATTAATTATTCCTACAGCAGAAACACCACCAATATCAGATTATATTAACTATACAGTCGTTAGTGGTGATTCACTATATTCAATCGCAAAAAAATATAATACAACTGTTGATGAACTAATTGGATTTAATTCACTTCAAAATACTTTATTAAACCCAGGTCAAATATTGAAAATTCCTGTTCCAGGAACAACTGTTGATGAACCGCAACAAAACTATATAAATTATACTGTAAAAAGTGGAGATAATTTGTATGCAATAGCTAGAAATTATAATACTTCTGTTGATAGTATAATTACTGCAAATAATTTAAAAAATACA
>DUWA01000113.1 GCA_012840755.1 Mycoplasmatota bacterium
TAGAAAATTTTATTATCTTTCTTGTGAAAATTTATAATATGTGATAATATTATTTATAGATGTCTCCTTAGCTCAGTTGGTAGAGCAACTGACTCTTAATCAGTGGGTCGCGGGTTCGAATCCCTCAGGGGACACCATTAATAAAATGAAAGATTGCAGTAAGTTACAATCTTTTTTTTACGAGTAAAATTGGGAAATAAAACAACTTTAGAATAAAAATATATTCAATGTGATAATTTATTTGTCATTCTTTTATAGATGTGACACAGTATATCACCAATTAGATTAGAACTATTATTTTGAAGTCTAACCAGCAGCAATAGTTGTTTTATTATTTATTTTTAGTCAGTTACTTATTAATAGTCTCTGTAATATATTCTCTCATCAGTGGAAGTTTTGATTCAATTTCTTTAAAAAGATTTAATTGATTTCTAGCTCTAACTAAATTATGGTCAGGATAATCTATTTTAAAGTAAGTATCGCCATTAATATAGTCATTTAAAAATCTAATTGCCAGTTCTAATGTCATAATTAAAATACTATCAGCTAAATAATTTATTTCAACTTGTGATAAATAATTAGCCATTTCACTAAGATATCCATCTGTATAATATTTAAATAATTCCATATCAATAGTAATGCTATTAGGGTTTTGATCGTTCTTTATAACAGCCGAACATGCTGATCTTACACCATCGCCATAATCATATAATGGAGTACCTAACATAACTGTATCTAAATCAATAACTGTTAAGAAATCATTAGTATTTTTATTCATTAAAACATTATTTATTTTTGTATCATTATGTATAACTCGTTCTTTAAGAATGTTTTTATCTAATAAATCAACTAATAAATTACATTTATCTTGATTTTTAATAATAACTTCAATTTCTTTAGTAATTGTTGATACTCTTTTTTTAATATCACATTCAATATCCTTAATAAAATTTTTATATCTTTCTTTTGTATTATGAAAATTTGGTATTGTTTCTTCAATATCTTCGATTGGATAATCAATAAGCATTTTTTGAAAATTTCCAAAAGCCTTGGCAGCATTATAAATAATTATTGGGTCCGTACTCTTGTTATAAACGCTAGAATCTTCAATAAAATTGTAAGCTCGATAATATTCTTTATTGCCAAAATCATCACAGTGTTCATACAAACAAGTATTATTTTTAGTTAAAATAACTCTTAAAAAAGGACGTTTACTACTTTTAATTTTATTTTCAATAAAATTTGTAACTTTTTCAATATTTCTCATTAATCTAAATGGATCTTTAAAAGCATTAGTATTTATTTTTTGAAATAAATATTTCTCATACATTTTATTATTAATTTCACAAGTAACAACAAAAGTATTATTAATAATACCATTTCCATGTGCTTCAATACTAATTATTTTTCCACTGATTTTAAATTGTGATATTATGTTTTTTAAATTCTCATTCATTAACAATTCAAACTCCTTATATAATTAATTATAAATGTATAACATATAGAAAAAAATTGTCTTTATGTGTAAAAATAATTTAAAATAATAATATGTAAAAAATATCACACTATAATAAAGGATGATAGAATAGAAGAAAAATAATTAATAAAAAGTTAGATGAAGATGTTGAAAAATTGTTAAATAAATTTATTTATAAACAAGAATAAATGGTATAAGAATTGATTTTTTTTAATTATCTATAAACAATTTTTTACACATTAAAGTATAAAGTGTAAGTTTGTCAAACAAAAGTGACAAAGTCACGAAAATAAATTAGACCGATTTGTTAAAATAATCACGAAGGAATTCGTTAGGTGATTTCCAATCTAAAGGAGCCATAGGAAAATTGTTGTATTCTCTTAAATATGGTTTCAACTGTTTTCTGGCATCCTCTAACGAATAGAAACGGCGGAATCTATAAAACCGTTCATTATCTTTACGATGAGATCGTTCAACCTTACCATTATGTTTAGGAGTGTAAGGTTTGATTAGATCATGATTGATATTATTTTCTTTTAGAAAATTTTCAAACAAAGTTGGTTTGTTTTCAGTGATTAGTCTGTTGGTGAATTCTAATCCATTATCAGTTCTTACAGTTAAAATTTCGAAATTAAAGTTTTTTAAAACTTCTTTCATAAATTTAACCGAAATATATGTAGGTTTTTCATCATATATTTGTAAGTATCTGAATCTAGAGAATTCATCTATAGCTGTATATTGATACAATTTATAATCACAGACCAAACAATCAGTTGGAACTTGTTTGATATCAATTTGAATTCGTTCACCAGGGAAAGTCATTTGAACATATGGTTTAGTTTTTTTCCTTTTTGGTTTAACTTTACTATTAATAAGATTTAATCTTTTCATTACTCTGTATAAGACAGATACTGAATGATTATAACCTTTTAATTTAAGTTTAACCCAAAAGGTAACTAAACCAGTGTCATGATTTTTCTTCCACATATCTACAATCAATTTAATTTCATCAGCAGTATGAGCTTTAGGATGGGATTTAGGTTTTGTAGATATATTGGCAAGTGAACGAATGTTACCATCGTAACGATTTAACCAACGATATACATATTGTCTATTGGTTTTATATTTAATAGCCGTTTTGGTCACGCCAAACTTATTGGCGTGTTTAATGAGAGATAATCTATATCTCATTTCCTGAGTGATTGTTTGTTTATTCATACAATTAATCCTTTCTATAAGGTCTAATTTATATGTTTGACAAACTTACACTGTGCAGTTACAAGATATTTATATCGAAGGTAATATATATGCCGAGAAAACATTTATATATAAGGCATAATATGGTAGTTGCATTAAGGCTTGTCGTAATTTATATGGCTCGCAACTATATAACCATATTATAGGTTCCTAATATATGGATGGAAATTGGAATATTTGTTACACTTCTATTGTAACTGCACAAAAAAATTAATAAAATTTATTGTATATTCTTGCATATCAAATTTAGATATGGTAAAATTATTTTGTCATTTTTTAAATTACGATAATAAAAATGTAAAAAATATAAAAAAAGTATTGCAAAACGTCATAGAATATTGTATACTTAAATAGTCGTTGGTTGAATGGGCCTGTAGCTCAGTTGGTTAGAGCACACGCTTGATAAGCGTGGGGTCATAGGTTCAAGTCCTATCAGGCCCACCATTGATTGCCTCAATAGCTCAGTCGGTTAGAGCACTTGACTGTTAATCAAGGGGTCGTAGGTTCGAGTCCTACTTGAGGCGCCATTCTTTATTTGGCCCGTTGGTGAAGCGGTTTAACACACATGCCTTTCACGCATGCATACACGAGTTCGAATCTCGTACGGGTCACCATATAGTAAATTGAAGTACATTAGAGTGTACTTTTTTATTACTTTATTTGATAAACTATTTTTCTATTATTAATGGTTCTTTGTCAAATAGTGTTGGTGAGACCAAAAACTAATGATAATGAATTAAATTTATCGCAGGTCAAGACGCAAGTCTTGATCTGTTTTTTTAAGCTATTACATTTTTAA
>DUWA01000114.1 GCA_012840755.1 Mycoplasmatota bacterium
GATGGTTTATTACATTCATGGATTTCAAAATATAAAGAAAATGGGTATAATGTAGTTGAACGAAAACGTGGAAGGAGTCCAACTATGTCTAAAAAAGATTTTAAACCTAAAACAAAAGAGACTATTGAAGAAGAAAACGAAAGATTAAGAAAAGAAAATTTGTATTTAAAAGCGGAGCTAGAATACTCAAAAAAATTGAGAGCCGTTGTTCAAGCAAGGAAGAATCAACAACAGAAGAAAAAGTAAATGTTGTAAGTGAACTTCGGCTAACATATCCGTTAATGATTCTTCTACAGGTATCAGGTTTAGCTAAATCTGTATATTATTATACTTTATCTAAAATAGATAAAGATGATAAAAATAAAGAAATAATAGATAAGATAAAAGAAATATTTATAAATAATAAAGAAAGATATGGATATCGTAGAATTACATTGGAACTTAGAAATCAAGGTTATAATGTTAATCATAAAAAAGTCTACAGAATAATGGTTAAATTGGGTTTAAAACCATTAAAAAGAAACAAAAGAAAATACTCATCATATAAAGGAACTGTTGGTAAAATTGCCGATAATTTAATTGAGCGAGACTTCAATGCGGATAAACCTAACAAAAAATGGTATACAGATGTTACAGAATTTAATCTTCGTGGAGAAAAATGTTATTTATCACCAATATTAGATGGATACAATGGTGAAGTAATATCTTATAATACTTCTAAATCACCTAATCTAGAACAAATAAACGATATGCTTAATAAAGCATTTGATAAGAATAATAATCTTGATGGATTGATATTTCATTCAGATCAAGGATGGCAATATCAACACCAATCTTATCAACAAAGATTGAAAAATAATGGTATAAAACAAAGTATGTCTAGAAAAGGAAATAGTATGGATAATGGGATGATGGAAAACTTCTTTGGAATACTTAAAACAGAAATGTTTTACGACCAAGAAGATAATTATAAAACATTAGAAGATTTGATAAAAGCCATTGATGACTATATTTATTATTACAATTATGATAGAATTAAAGTAAAATTAAAAGGACTGTCACCTGTTAATTACAGGTTACAATCCTCTAATTAGAAACTATTTATAAACTGTCCAACTTTTGGGGTTCAGTTCACACCAACACTATTTATTATAGAACAAGATTTATTAAAAACAATCTTTTTATATAAGTCAATAACCTAAATTGTAAATTAACATATAATAATTTAGGAGGATGTATATGAGTTTTAGTGATAAGTTTTTTGATAAAATTGAGAAAAAGACAAATGTTGGAAAAGATACAATCTTAAATCTTGCTTCCAAAATTCAAAAGTCTGATATGAAAAATGAAAAGACATTAAGAGAAGTAATACAGGAGTTAGGAAAAATGACTGGTAAAGAAGTAACAAAAGATAAAGAGGATAAAATAATAAACGCGGTTATTAATGATAATGTTCCTAAAGATGTTGATAAGTTTTTTAATTAATCAAAGATAATTGAGGCTGATTTATATTCAGCTTTTTTTGTTTATAATTTTTTATTTCACACGCTATCCAAATTATTGTTGGAATTACTATTTGAAAAGGAATAGCATATATAGGATATATTTTAACAAATTCAGCCATTTGTGGAAAATTTTCATAAAGACTTATAGACAAAGTAATTGTCAAAAGTGAACATGGGACTATCGAATTTTTAAAATTTGATGTTTTCAATAAATAGGTCATACCTTTTGATAAAGCAAGAACACAAACAGATAATTTTGCAAGACCACTAAATATAAAATTAACTATAATTATTGCTTCAAATCCTGTAAGCGTCTGACCTAATGATATTACTCTAGAAGCGGTTACTGCTTTAAATGCACTATTATGCATTAAATCAGGACCTAAGAGGGTTAAATTTCTAAATGCTATTAATAGAAATATTATAGATGAAAGTATTAAAGGAATAAATAATATTTTTTTATAATTAACGTTATCCTCAAAAAAGTTTGTGAGGCATAGAAAAAGGACAACTTCAGCAAATGGAAAAGTGACAACTGAATAAGAAGATTTAATAAGTTCTTCAATATTTACATTAAACATAGGTAATAAATTATCTAAATCAAGAACTGACGTCGACAATAAGGTACTGAAAACAACTGTAAATGAAATTATAAGTATAACTAAAGTAGCCCAGTTACCAATTGCTTTAATATCTCCTTTTAATAATAATATAGTAGTTATTATCATTAATATTGTTGTATAAATAATAGGCGTTTTATTAAGTAAACACATGAATACAAACTCGGTAAAATTTCTAAGTACAATTGCTCCAAGATGCAAACTATACCATATAATAATAATATTAAATATAAATCCTACTGGCCCAAGTAAACTTTTATTTATTTCAAAGATATTTTTATTTTTATTAAGTTTCATAATTCTATAGTAAATTAAATATAATGGTATAACTAAAATAGCTGCCCCTATTAGTGTTAACCAGGAGTTTTGTTTTAAAGAAGTATCAATACTCATGATTATTGAACTTCCTAATATATAACTAGTTATTAAAAAAATAGAAAGTTTATTGTTTAATAATTTTGTTTTTATGTTATCACCCTTTATAGTATATTTTTAATAATTTTCGAAATTCCTTGTGATATATCTGGAAATTTATCACCTGTTATTATCATATAATCTAGACATAAAGTTAATATATATACAACTATATAAAAAATTGTTTCTTTAGTAGTTCTTTTTTTTATATTTGGAATGAAATCAAACAAAACTAAAGAAAAATAAAATATTATGATTGCTATAATTTTCATTTATCCTCCTAAGAAACCCCTATCTTCAAATAAACAATTTATTTTTAGGTCATACTCAATATCACTAAAAAAATCGATTTTCTTATTTTTAATTTTTTTGTATAGTTTTTGATCTGTTTTGTATATATTTTCCTTGAAATTGAAAACATCTATTTTATATGTGTTTAGTAATTCATATACATATTTTGTTATTTCTTTTTCCATTTTTTTAACGATTTCTTTTTTTACTTTTTCAAATTCTTCTTCATCTTTTTCTCGATCACTCATACTATAATCTCTTAGTAAAATGTTCATGTTAATTTTTTGTTTAACTTTTAGTTTGTCATTTTTAAGTTCAAATTCATTCCTAGTTGAACTTTTTAAAACTTGCAAACTTACTTTTTTATCTTCTTTAAGTTTTATAGTTATATCCCCACCTCTAACTTGATCAGTAACAAATAAGTATGCTTTCGAATTTTGTTCATTTATATGTCCAACTAATTTGTTACCTTTAAACAAATCAAGACCATTCGAACTCGCTACTTTTTTATCGTCATTATTTTTCTTTAATTTAAAATTTGGCAGAACAAAAGCTTTATCTTTTGAAATTACTTGTGAAAATATTTTATATACAGGTATGAGTGCTGTTGATAAGGTTATTGATTGATCTTCATAAATAATATCGTTTATTTGATAAGATAAAATCGCATTATTTGTTTTATCAGCCATAATTATATCTTTAGCCTTTTTTTCATCTGAAACAACAACTTTTAAGCTCTCTCTAAATTCATGTTCATTAAGAAGTAAAAGTACAATATCGTGAATTCCCTTTTTTGCTATATCCTTATTAATAATAACTATTTGAGTATTTCCAAAATATAATCTTGAGCTTAATAGTTTTTTACAGTTTGTTATAGCTTCAGTTATTGTTCTTCCTTCACACTCAATTACTTTAGTTTTAATTCCCTCAGTTGGATTAGATTTTATGGTATCTATAATTTCAAAGTTTAGTATAAATGTATCTTTTTTATTATCAATTGAAAATCCTGCAACCATAGTTAATCGATCGATACCTGTATAGTTAAAGCATCCTGTTAAAACCATACATAATAAGAAAATTAATATAATTTTTAATTTCATATTAACTATTTCCTCCTATGGATAATTTAGTGACATTATCAGTTATAGTACTATTTCTATATTTTTGTTTATTCCAAGGAAATCTAAAAATTGAATTTTTATCTGTTTTTTTCGAAAAAATATTTGCGAAGTCTATTTGATAGATACCAAATGATTTTAAATTGAAAATATGGATTAATAATATATTAATACCCACAACTAGTCCAAAAAAACCAAATAGACTAGCAATAATTAATAAAAAATTTCTAACAATTAATGTAGCAGTATTTAATTTTGGAACGAGTAAACTAGTAATACCTGTTAAAGCTACCACTATTATCATTGGTGCAGCTACAAGTTTAGCCTCAACAGCTGCTTGACCTATAACTAATGCTCCCACAATACTCAGAGCTTGCCCAATATTAGAAGGCATTCTAATACCAGCTTCCTTTAATATATCAAAGGCAACTAATAATATAATTACTTCAATTATTGCAGGAAGTGGAACGCTTTGCCGTTCAAGTAAAAAATGTATAAAAAGTTGTGGTGGCAGTAGTTCGTGATGAAAGGCGACAACACATATATATAGTGCTGGAGTAATGATTGCGAAAATAAATCCAATTATTCTTATAATTCTTTGAATACTTGCATAATAGAAATTTATATAGTAGTCTTCCGAGGTTTGGAAATTTTCTATAAAAAGATAGGGAATAGTTAGAACAACAGGTGAGCCATCTACTATAATTGCAATTTTACCTTCTAAGAGCTTTGTAGCAATATAGTCAGGCTTTTCACTTTTTCCAATACTTTTAAAAATTGAATATTTATTGTCACTTAGTAGCTCATCTAAATAGTTAGAATCGATTATCCCATCAATATTAATTTTATTTAATTTTTCATATACTTGATCTAATATTTTAGGATCGACAATGTTATTCATATAACATATACATATTTGTGTATTAGACTGTTTACCAATCGACATAAATTTTGCTTTTAATTCATTGGTTCTAAGCCTTCTTTTAATTAAAGATAAATTGACAATGAATGATTCATTAAAACCCTCTCTAGGTCCTAAAAGAGATCTTTCACTCACAGGTTCTTCTAAAGATCTAATTTTAAAATTTTTTGTATTAATAATAATAGCCACATTAGATCCTTCAATAAATAATACAGTATCACCATATGTTACTACTTCAATAACTTCTTTTAATGTTCTTACTTTTTTTATATCATCAGCTAACAATACTTTATTAATTATATTATCTACAATATTAACTTTGTCCTTGTTATCAATAATCATTAGTGGTGTTATTATATTATCATTTATTACTTTTGTATTAACCATACCATTACTATAAATTATAAAGAATTTTGTATTATTGTTGATATTAGTGAAATTTCTAATTATTAGAGAATCATCATTTTCAAATAATTTTTGTATAGCCATTATATTAACTTCAATATCATCAGAAATAATTTTTTTATTAAGTAGACTATTAACTTCTTCTATTTTTTTATTTATATTGTTTTCTAAATATCTTTTATTTCTCTTATTCATATAATACTCCTATTCTTTTATTATAAATATTATGGAATAATTAAAAAAAAGTATGCATAATGGTAAAAAAAATATACTTTAAAGCATATATCTTATTAATAGTTCATATATTTAAATGAATTATGGAAAGTAGGGATTGAATGGAAAAAATTGACATTATAAAAAGCATTACCGAGAGAACTGGTGGCGATCTTTATTTAGGAGTAGTAGGTGCTGTTAGAACTGGTAAATCTACATTTATTAAAAAAGTTATAGAAATGTTAGTTGTACCTAATATTGAAGATGAATATGAAAGAAAAAGAACATTAGATGAAATACCACAAAGTGCACAAGGAAAAACTATTATGACAACAGAACCTAAATTTGTTCCTAGTAATGCTGCCAAAATTAAAATTGATGACTTTTATGCTAATGTAAGATTAGTGGATTGTGTTGGTTATATTGTTCCAAGTGCTAAAGGTTATGAAGATGAAAATGGACCTAGAATGGTTAAGACACCATGGTATGATGAACAGATACCTTTTATTGAAGCGGCAGAGATTGGAACAGAAAAAGTAATTAAAGATCATTCAAGTATAGGAATAGTAGTCACCACAGATGGGTCTATTGGTGAGATATCGCGACATGAATACGTTGACGCTGAAGAAAGGATAATAAATGAATTAAAAGAAATCGGAAAACCATTCATTGTATTATTAAATTCAACACATCCAATGATGCCAGAAACAGAAAGACTTGCAGAAAGTTTGAAAGACTCTTATCATGTTCCGGTATTACCAATAAATGCTGAGAACATAACTGAAAGGGACATTTATTCGATATTAAGGGAAGCACTATATGAATTCCCAGTACTGGAAGTAAATGTCAATATGCCTGAATGGATTGCATGCCTTTCACCTAATAATTGGTTGAAACAAACATACATTGAAAAAATCCGTGAAAGTGTAGTGGAAATAGATAAATTAAGAGATGTAGATAAAATAACTAGTCATTTTAATGATTGCCCATATATCAGTAAATCTTATTTATCAGAAGTAAGCACTTCAACAGGCGAAGTTACAATTACCTTAGATGCACCAAATGAACTTTATAACAGAATATTAAAAGAAATAATTGGAGTTGATATTAAAAGTAAAACAGAACTTTTAAATTTATTCCAAGAATATAATGAAGCAAAAATGGAATATGATCAAATTAAGACAGCTCTTAAAATGGTTAAAACAACAGGATATGGTGTTGCATCGCCAACTTTAGCTGATATGAAACTAGACACCCCAGAAATAATCCGCCAAGGAAGTAGATATGGTATTAAATTAAAAGCTGTAGCTCCTTCTATACATATGATTAGAGTTGATGTTGAATCTACGTTTGAACCTATAATAGGATCTGAAATCCAAAGTAAAGAATTAATTAATTATTTAATGAAAGATTATGATTCTGATGCAAATAATATATGGAAAAGTGAAATATTTGGAAGAAGTTTAGATGTGATAGTAAAAGAAGGTATTCAAGCTAAATTATCACTTATGCCAGAAAATGCAAGATTCAAACTTCAACAAACCTTATCTAAGCTTGTTAATAAAGGTTCAGGTAATTTATTTGCTATTGTGTTATAAAAGTCGATTTGATCGACTTTTATTTTAGTAATAATAATAAAAACCCTATTAAAATATCGCAAAACATATTGCATATTTAACAAAAAAATGTTATTCTTTATGTGTAAGCATTCTAGCTTAACAAAATAGGAGGTAGACGATATGTCAAAAAATGAATTAGTAAGTTACATCGCAGAAGAAACAGGATTAACAAAAGCAGATTCTTCAAGAGCTTTAGAAGCAATGATGAATGGTGTTATTAAAGGATTAAAAGAAGAAGGAAAAGTAACTATCACAGGTTTCTGTACTTTTACAGCTAAACACAAAGAAGCTAAAGAAGGACGTAATCCAAAAACTGGAGCACCAGTTACAATTCCTGCAAGAGTTGCTACAACTATTAAAGCTGGATCTAAGTTAAAAGACGCTTTAAACTAAAAAGGGGCTATAGCCTTTTTTTAATGTACATAAGTTATGTATAATGCTGCAATCAAATTAATTAAAATTATTGAAGATCATGGTTTTAAAGCATATATTGTTGGTGGTTATCCAAGAGATTTGTATTTAAATAGAAAGAGCACTGATATTGATATATGCACTAGTGCAACTCCAATGGAAGTAAAAGATATATTTGGTGATGCTGTATTACCTAATGTATCATATGGCTCAGTAACAGTAATATATAAAAAAATAAGGTTTGAAATTACAACCTTTAGAAAAGATATTAAATATGAAAATAATAGACAACCTATAAAAATTAAGTATATTAACAACCTCATAGATGATTTGAAGAGAAGAGACTTTACTATCAATACACTTTGTATTGATATAAATGGGAATACAATTGATCTTTTAGATGGGAAAAGGGATATTGATAACAAATTGATAAGGGTAGTAGGGAACACAAAACAAAAAATTACTGAGGATGCGCTTAGAATACTAAGAGCTATAAGATTTGCTACGATTTTGAATTTTGAATTAGATAAAGATTTAAAAAAATATATAAAAAAATATGGATATTTATTAA
>DUWA01000115.1 GCA_012840755.1 Mycoplasmatota bacterium
TAAATTATAATTATAGTATAGGAGAAATAGAATGGTTAAAAAAAACATAAACAACTAATTGCTTATGTTAACTACTTTTTTAACCTCAGGGACTTCTTGTATGATACTAGTTTCTATCATATCTTTTAAAGTGATGTCCATCATATGACAATGTGAACATGCACCCATTAATTGTATATATACTATATTATCCTCATATTTAACGAACTTGACATCTCCACCATCGCTAATTAAAAAAGGACGAAGTTGTTCAATAATACCAATTATAATTTGTTCCTTTTCGTTCATAATATCACCTAAATAAATTATACTTTATTACATTTAAAAAGTAAACTCCTTTTAAATGTCTAATTAATATGATATAATTATTACGAGGTGTATCATGTCAAAATATGAAAAAGGTAAAGTCATAAAAGGCACTGTTACAGGTGTGGAAAATTATGGAATATTTATATCAGTTGACGAAGAATATACTGGACTTATACATATATCCGAGATATCGCATAATTTTGTAAAAAATGTAAATGATTTTGTAAAAATTGGGGATATTATTAATGTCGAAATACTAGATGTTGATGATAAAAATAATCATATAAAATTAAGTATAAAGAATATAAAATATAAGAACGTCAATAAAATACGCAAAAAAAGAATATATGAAACACCTAATGGATTTAATACATTATCAGAAAAATTACCTAACTGGATTGAGGAAAATTTGAAAAAAGGAATAAATTTTACAAACTATATTGACAAATAAATTTCTAGATGGTATATTTATATACGTCCAGTTGTTTTGGGAGATTAGCTCAGTTGGTTAGAGCACCTGCCTTACAAGCAGGGGGTCATAGGTTCGAGTCCTATATCTCCCACCATTATTTTTTGCCGGAATAGCTCAATTGGTAGAGCAACTGACTTGTAATCAGTAGGTTGTGGGTTCAAGTCCTATTTCCGGCACCACTGTTTTTGGAAGGATAGCGAAGTGGCTAAACGCGGCAGACTGTAAATCTGTTCCTTCGGGTTCGATGGTTCGAATCCATCTCCTTCCACCACTTTTTTAATTACATTGGTTATATTGCCTCGTAGCCAAGTGGTAAGGCACCACACTTTGACTGTGGCATTCGCTAGTTCGAATCTAGCCGAGGCAGCCATTTTAAATAGATTTTTTTGTCCTGTTAGCTCAGTAGGTAGAGCATTTGACTTTTAATCAAAGGGTCACAAGTTCGAATCTTGTACAGGACACCATCTAATATGTATTACCATTGTTACAATGGTTTTTTTTTGCAAAAAAGTAGAACTCAATATGTTCTACTTTTTATTCTTCATCATCAATAAAAATTGCTCCGGTTGGACATCCTTCTGCTGCGTCTGTTACGTCACTTTCTAATTCCTCTGGAATTTCGTCTACATAAACGGTAGCAAGTCCATCATCCTGTATTTCAAAAACATCAGGACAAATAGCTTGACACGCCCCACATCCTATACATAAATCTTTACTAACTTTTACTTTTTCCATTTTTATCCTCCTTGTTTTAATTATAGTTAAAATTATTTTAAAATGCAACAAATAGTTTTAAAAAAAACAAATATATGATATTATAAAAAAGGAAGGTGATTTTATGCATAGTCGTATGGATAGATATTATAAAATAGATAACAATATGCCTAAAAGAACTGTTAGAAACCAGGAATTATACAAAACGATATATGATGAGGTTGAATACACCAACGTTGAAGGTATTGCTACTATTGAAAATACAAAAGAGATTAATATTAATAAAATTCATGAAATGATTCAAAATAAAGAGAATTATAGAAGATCAAGTCAAATAGAAGTTCCTCTTATTAAAGAAGGATATCAACGTAAAAACTATATTGAAAATGAAAATAAGGTTTACGACATAAGGGATATATTAAATAAAGCTAAAGATAGTAGAGTTGATGATGAACAAAATAAACATAGATCGACGCAGTATAATATTTTAGAGAGTGTAAATCTAAGGGAAAAAAGATTTGATGATGTTAATAATGAGTTGGAAGATTTAATCAACACAATTACAACAAAAAGTTCTTTAAATAAGAGTACTGATAAAGAGTTTAGTTTGGATTTATTGAGTGATTTAAAATCAACAAATAACACTATGGTTGGTAGAAATAATTCTATAAACTCTATTATAAAAGATGTTATAGAAGAAGAAAAAAAGCATACCGACGATTTACAAGAAATAGATAAAAGTTTTTTCACATCCAGTTTAGGAATTAAAAAAACAGATTATGAGGATTTGAAAAGTCTAAATGACGATTTAAAGAAAAATAACATTTTCACAAGAATTATTTTAATTTTTTTAGTTATTGTGATTGTTATATTATCTGGATTAATAGTTTATAAGATAATGAATTAAGACTAAGGAAGACATTTTTTAGTCTTTTTAATTTTTAAAAAAATGAATAAAGGAATAATTAGTAGAGTTATAAATAATAAAATTGAATATATCTCTATAAATATCATTGATCGAATAAGTTTTATAATTGAATTGTTATTTAATAGTAATAGGAAAAATATTATGAATATGTGATACTTATATTTATATTTGCTTTTATCAATTTTTTTCATATAAATTATATTAAA
>DUWA01000116.1 GCA_012840755.1 Mycoplasmatota bacterium
TACTAGCGATGATGAGAAAATTAAACTATTAATAAAAATATTGACTAGACTTAGTATCTTATTGTTTAAAATACTATAACAACTAAGAACAAAATTAGTTTTCATATTTTCTTTATATCACTTTCTATTTTTCCATCAACCATTTTAATAGTTCTGCTTGCAACTAAAGCAATTTTCTCATTATGAGTTGCTAAAATAATTGTTTGACCTAGCAGCATATTTGCTAACTTTAGTAATTTCATAATATTATCACTATTTTCTTTATCCAACGATCCTGTAGGCTCATCAGCAATTATAATTAGGGGTTTTTTTATTAAAGCCCGTGCTAAACAAACACTTTGCTTTTCTCCGGATTTAATATCTTTAGGATATCTATATATTATATTTTCAATATCTAAAAATTTTATTATTTTTTTGAAATAGGATTCGTCTACTTTTTTATTGTCTAATATTATAGGAAGTCTAATATTCTTTTCAACACTTAGTGTATCTATTAAATTAAATGATTGTTGTATATATCCAATATTTTTTCTTCTAAAACTTGTTATATTATTAAAGAAATTAGTGGTAATATTATATCCACTTATAATAACCTCACCATCATTAACAGTATCAAGTCCTCCTAAAACAGATAACAATGTACTTTTACCGCAACCACTATTTCCTAGGATTACTAAAAATTCTCCTTTTTCCACATTGAAACTAATATCATTAAGTGCTTCAAATATAGTATCTTCATTTCCGTATGTTTTTGATATTCCTTTAACCTCAAGTATAGCCATAAACTATCCTCCTATTTTCTTGATTATAACACAAATAATAAATTAAACGTATACAGTATACATTAAAATGTAAATAAAAATAATATACTTTAAATATATTATTTTTTATGTTTACTTTGTTCATTAATATTAATATGATCAGAAATTCTATCATATAGACCCATTATATTTGATAATGTTTCTTTTGAATTTTCTAATTCATTTATATTTGTACTTTTTATTTTATCACTTTCTAAATTTGCTAAATACTTTAAAGCATTATTTTGAGCATCAAGCCCGTATTTTTCTTTTAATTCTTCGATTGAAGTATTTGACGATAAATAACTATCAATAATAAGACTTGCATGATCTTTAACACCTTTAATACCTAGTAAACTCATTCCTATCGGTTTTATTTTTAATCCCTTTCCATCTTTTGTTGAAAACATATGTATTTTCCCGTTTTTCAAAATCCCTAAAGAAACATTGGTAGGATCTATAATTAGGGTAATATTTTCATCTTTAATATCTATTGCAGTAACCATATGATTACCCCAAATTTTGGTTGTATCAAAACCTTCATCTGAAGTATTACTAATAACCTCTTGTTCATTGTTATTAAAAACTCTATCAATATTTGAAAAAGTCCATTCATTATCATATAAATAAACTATTAAATTTCTAGCATTATAATTAGGATTTATAGCATTTAGTTTTGCTGTAATATCATCGGCCATGTTTCTACAAACACCATAACCATTTTCATCCATAAGATCTAATCGATAATACCCTCCTATGTCTTTTTCTGGAGTACCATAACCTTTTATTGAATTCCACATATCACTCATAACCTTCATAATTACTTCTAAATCACTTAATTCCATTTTATTTATTTCCGAAGCATATTTTTGAATATTGTTATTATATTCATCTATATCATCCATATAAGTTATAGCATTTTCTTTTATTATGTTAGTTCTCATTATAGGTACTGATGCTGTTATTATTCCAATAGATAAAATTCCGGCCTTTAGCGCACTAGGAAAGATGTTTTTACATAACCGATATTTTATAGTTTCTTTTATTACTTTTGTTTTATTCCCAGTTTCATAATAAATATCTTTTTTTCTCATTTCCATTAAATATTTATTATATATTTTTATAGAATACTTTTCATGTATTTCA
>DUWA01000117.1 GCA_012840755.1 Mycoplasmatota bacterium
GGATTATGATAATATACTAGTCAGATTTTAATACAAAATCTCTCTTGTAACTGACTATATATATCATACAAGGATATATATGAAATTAGGTTTAATTATATTTTTAGTTGTAGTATTTTTAATTGTTATGTATGTTATTTCAACATATAATTTATTAGTTAGATTAAGAAACATGGTAAAGGATCAATGGGCACAAATAGATGTTTTAATTAAAAGAAGAGCGGATTTGATACCAAATTTAGTAGAAACTGTAAAAGGTTATGCTAAACATGAAAAAGATACATTTGAGGCTGTAATTTCAGCACGTAATAAAGCAATGAGTGCTACAACTACAGAATCAGAAATGGAGGCAAATGGGGAATTAACTCAAGCATTAGGAAGACTTTTTGCTATCGCAGAAGCATATCCTGAACTTAAGGCTAATACTAATTTTCAGGATTTACAAAATAATTTAAAAGAAACAGAAGATAAAATATCTTTTGCACGTCAATTTTATAATGATGCGGTACTTAGTTATAAGAATAAACTAGAAATGTTTCCATCAAATATAGTAGCGAACTTATTCAATTTTAAAAGTGAACCATTCTTTGAAGCAACTGGTACAGATAGAGAAGTTCCTAAAGTTCAATTTTAAGGTTTACTCGGTAAACCTTTTTTAATTAGGAAGGGAAAAATTATGAAAAAAATATATATAAAGATAATATTATTTTTATTATTGATTTGCCCGATTAATGCATATGCAAAAGAGGGAATTGATGAATATTATATTGATGCTACAGTACAAGAAAATGGTGATTTAGTTGTTAAAGAATTTTTTACTTTAACAGGAACTTATAATGGTATGGAGCGAATTATTAATTATCGCAGCGATTATATAAGTAAATTCGGCGGCACTTTATCGTCTTTTAGTAATAGCGAAATTTATAATGGTAATAGTATTACAATGGAAATTATTAAAGGCGTTTCTAAAAACTTTACTAGTTTTAATGAACTAAATAAAAATGGTGATATTTTTAATAAAGTTAGTTCAGCAACCAAAGGGGATTATGGTAAATATGTAGAGGAAATTACTAGTGTTGGAAAGAATTATTTAATATATAATCCTAGTAAAAAGAATAAGGCTTTCTATCTTGAATACACAATTGGTAATTTAGGTATTGTACATAAAGATATCGCAGAAATAGGTTGGAATATATTTACAAACATGAATGAACACATTAATCATTTAGAAATTTATATTCATATACCAAACAACACTGAGTTGTTACGTGCATGGGCACATGGTCCGTATTACGGAAATATTGAGCTAATTGATATTAACACACTTAAAATTACTGTTGATGATTTGGAAGCTAATACAGCTATTGATACAAGGTTTGTATTTGATAAGAAAGTTATTAATAATTCTAATAAAAAAACTGGGGTAGTAGCCTTTGATAAGATTATTGAGATAGAAACTGATTTAGCTAATAAAGCAAATTTAGAACGTGAAATATATTATAAACAGTTAGAAGAAAATGCTAAAAATGCTGTTTTATATGCTGAGGAAAATATTTCTCGTAGTAATTATCAATCTGCTTATTACATTGTTGATAAACTAAAAAATGGTGAGTTAAAAAATAACTTGCTAGAAAGATTAGAAATTGTTTTAAACAAAGTTGAAAAAAAGGAAAAAATAATAAGAATTGCTAACTCGGTTTCAGCTTTAGGCTGGACAGTAGGTCTTGTAATAATTATAAATAAAATTTATAAAAAGCACGATAAGGAATATGAGTCTGTTTTTAAAGGAAAATATTATCGGGATTTTCCTGAAGAATATGGGCCAGAAATAGTTGGTTATTTAATTAATAAAAAAATATCTAATAATGATTTATCTGCAGCTATATTAAATTTAATCTATAAAAAGATTATTACTTTTATACCAGCTGATAAAAATAACAAAGATTTTATTTTTAAAAAAGTAGACGGTGTTTTAATAGAACAAAGTGAAGAGAAACTAGTTAAATTTATTTTTGACTCTGATGATAATAATGAAATTAAGTTATCGGAATTGAAGAAAAGAGCTAATAAATCATATGATAGTTTTATTAGATCATATACTGATTGGAAAGATACAGTAAAAATTGAAGCTGAAGGAAAACATTTTTTCGAAGATAAAACACTTATAAAAACAATGGGAGTTTTGTATACAATTTTAGGTATAGCTATAGCTTGTATATTTCTCACTTTTGACATTTCCATACTATTAAATGTAATAATAATAATACTTGCTGTAATATCGTTATTTTACTTTATTTCATTTACTAAAAGAAGTGAAAAAGGTAATGAAGATTATTCTAAATGGATGGCTTTAAAAAATTTTATGAATGATTTTGGAAGAATGGACAGTAAAGATTTACCTGAGATAGTATTATGGGAAAAGTACCTAGTATATGCAGTTAGTTTAGGATGTGCAGATAAATTATCAAAAACGATGAAGATAAAAGTACAAGAACTACAAGAAAATAATATGTTACCTAATAGTACTATGTTTGATATGTATTATTTCAATCGTATATTGCTATTTAATAATAGTATTAAAAAAACACTAAACACGGCTGTTAATAGCGCTTACACAGCTAAAAATGCTAATAGCAGTAGTTCTTCTGGTGGAGGATTTGGCGGTGGATTTTCTGGCGGTAGTTTCGGTGGTGGCTCATTTGGAGGCGGAGGCGGAGGCGGACGCTTCTAGCGGGTTTTGTTATAAAAAAAAGGAATATATGCATATTCTTTTTTTTTATATAATAAGATTTATCGAAAGGGTGATTTTATGAATAATGAACTTTATGGAAATCCATATACAAATGTTCCAATATATCCAAATGCAACTGCATTAACCAAACCTCAAGCAGGTGCAAATTTTGCAAATACTATGCCTATTACAAACCAATTACCTATGGAACAATCTTATATTGAAAATATTTTAAGACTAAATAAAGGAAAAAAGGTAAGAGTACATATGACTTTCCCAGATTCTATTGAATGGAGAGATAGGGAATTTAGTGGGATTATTGAGGAATCAGGAAGAGATCACATAATATTAAGTGAACCTTCAACAGGGAAGTGGCAATTACTTTTAATGTTATATGTAGATTATATTTCTTTTGATGAACCAATAAATTATAGCCAACAATTCATACCAACTACTTAGTAATTGATATATTAAAAATTATTTGATATAATTATCACAGGTGATGTTATGGACTTATTTTTTGGCCTTATAATAGTGGCAATTGTATGTATTTTATTTATAACATATGTGTCAATTTATAATGTATATCAATCATATATAATTAGAATAAATGAAGCTGAATCAAATATTGATTCTACACTTAGAAAAAGATTTGACCTTTTAAGTAAATCAATAGGTATTATAAAGGCCAGCTGTGATATAGATGGAGAGATTTTAGAAAACATTGTTAAACTTAGATCTAGAAAATTAAGTAACTTCGAACTTGACCGACAACTTTATGATTCTATAAATGAGTTTAACACATATAAAGAAAAGTATAAGGAATTATCAAATGTAGAGTCTTTTGTTAAAATTGAGCAAGCATTAACAGATTCAGAAACAGAAATCTTTGCACTAAGAAAGTATTATAATGATATAATTACTAAATATAATAAAATGATAAGGATGTTTCCAAGTAATATAGTAGCAAGACTTTGTAAATATCAAACTAAGACATATTTTGATGGTAAAAATATGGAAGATGAAATTATAAACGATTTTAAATTATAACTGTTATTAAATAACAGTTTTTTTATTTTGAAAATATGATATAATTATTATTGGAAATAATAGGGAGGAATATATGAAAGTTAGTATTGGTGTTTCGAATAGACATGTTCATCTTTGTGAGGAAGATCTTAAAAAACTATTTGGAGATGACTATAAACTTGAAATAGGAAAGGAAATTAATCAACCTGGACAGTATGCTTCTACTGCAAAAGTTAGTATAAAAACAAACAAGGCAATTATTGAAAACGTAAGAATATTAGGTCCAACAAGAAAATATTCTCAAGTAGAAATTTCTATGACGGATGCATATAAATTAGGTTTAAATCCACCTGTTAGAGAATCTGGTGATTTAGCTAATAGTGCACCTATTACAATAGTTGGTCCTTTAGCAGAAATTAATTTAGAAAACGGTTGCATAATTGCGGACAGACATATACATATTACAAAAGAAGAAGCAATCGAAAAAGGTTTAGATAAGGTGAAAACAGTATCAGTAAAAGTCGAAGGTGAAAAAGGTGGAATTTTAGAAAATGTTAAAATTAAAATAAGCGAAGAAGCATATTTTGAATTACATATTGATACTGACGATGCTAATGCCCATTTAATTAAAAGTGGGGATTTTGGTACAATTATATATGAATAGTTTTAAAATATGTAATAAGTGTAAATCTACTAATGTAGATAGGTTAATTAATAAAATAAAAGAATTAGATAAAAACTCAGTTATTGAAACTGGTTGTGTAAATGTATGTGGTATTGGTATGAGAAAACCTTTCGTAATTCATAACGATATACTAATAATAGCAGACGACATAGATGAACTAATAAAAAAGATACAAGAAAAAATAAAATAAAAATGATATTTGAATATCATTTTTTTATTCTTCAATTTTAACTGTTGGAATCGAATCATCAAGAGAAGCTTCTTTATTAGTTGGTTCAGTTCCTTTAATATAATACATAATTTTTTTATTTTTGGTATTATTAGTTGCTAATTTCCCTGATATTGGATCAACTAAGACTCCGACAACATTAGAAGGTAATTGATACCAGTTGTCTTCTTTATCTTTTAAATAAGACTCCATAGAATCAACCCATGCGTTTTTAATAGCTAAACCATCACTTGGGATTGTTGGTTTATTATCATCATATCCAGTCCATATCCCAATAATAAGATCTTTATTGTAACCAAATATCAAATGATCAGTATCAGTTGTTCCTGTTTTTACAGCATATTTTTTTGTCATTTTATATGATATATTGTAACAAGTTGGGTAATTATAATCTATTAAGTCTCTTGAATATGTAGTAGTTAATAATTCATTTAAAACATAAACTAAGCTTTTATTAAGAACTAACTCTTTTTCCTCTTTAAATTCATATAAAACGTTTCCTTCTAAATCCTCAACTCTTTGTATTAAGTGAGGTGTTATGTTATATCCTTCATTGGCAAATGTACTATAAGCCTTAGTCATCTCCATTATATTTAATTCGTATGAACCTAAAGCTAATGAAGGAACAGCTTCTATAGGACTTGTAATACCAAGCCTTTTTGCAGTTTCAACAAGTGTTTCTTCACCTAAAAACAAATGAGTTTTTACAGCATATATATTATCAGAATATGCAATAGCTGTTGCCATACTTATAGGCTTATTTGGATATTCATCACCATAATTTTGAGGGGAATAAGTTTTATCTTCTGAAAATGTAAAGATTGTTTTTTCAGATCTAAAAGTTGTTGATGGAGTAAAACTATTTTCTAAAGCTGCATAATATAAAAGTGGTTTCATAGTTGAACCTACCTGTCTTTTACTTTTTATTGCCCTGTTAAATTGGCTTACGGAATAGTCTCGTCCACCAGTAAGTGCTGTAACAGCTCCTGTATTAGGATCCATTGCAATAGCAGCAACCTGTATTTCTTTATTGCCCTCTAGGTTTTTATTTATACTATCTTCTATCGATTTCATAGCATTGGGATCCATGTTAGTAAATATCTTAAGACCACCTATTTCTAAAAAAGTCTTTGGGATTGTTTCAAGTTTTTTCAACTCATGTATCACTGCATCTTGATAATACATAATCATAGATGATTTGTTTTCTTTATTGCTACCAACTAATATTAGTTCTGTTTCTATAGCTTCATTTTTATCTTTTTCAGATATAAAACCATTTCTAACCATCGAAGACAAGATTAATGCTTGTCTTTTTTTAGCTTCTTCAAAATTAGAAAGTGGTGAGTAATTGGAAGGTGACTTTGGGATACCAGCAAGAATTGCTGCCTCAGCCAAATTCAAATCACTAGCACTTTTATCAAAATAATATTTACTAGCATTTTCAATTCCAAAAATACCTCCGTAATTAATAGTATTTAAATAGCCCTCTAGAATTTCTTCTTTACTATATTGTGTTTCCAGTCTAATAGTAAGCCATGCCTCTTCAAATTTTCTTTTCCATGTCTTACCGAAATCCAAAAAAAGATTTTTGGCATATTGCTGTGTTATAGTTGAGGCACCTTGTACTTTAGCACCATTAATTATATTAGTGTACATGGCTTTTATAATTCGTAAAAAATCAAATCCTTGATGCTTAAAAAAATGTTTATCTTCTATGGATATAGTAGCATTTATTATATCATCTGACATCTCCGAAAGAGCAATCCAATCATTTTTTCCATTGTTTTCAAACAGATTTTTATTTATATCATAAAAAAAATAACTGTTTGCTGATTTTATTGGTAATTTACTTGTAAAACTCGCTATGACATAAATACCAATATATAAAGAAATAAATATTAATAAACTGAATATTCCTAATTTTATTAACTTCTTTTTCTTAGTAGTCTTTATAGTATCACCCCGCTATATATTAGTATTATAAAAAAAAAATAAAATATGAGTGCAATTTTTAATAAGTTATGTTATAATTACAACTGATTAGTTAAGGGTGTTAAAAAATGGAGAAAATAAAATTAAATTCGACATTGTTAAACATTAGTGAAAATGAAAAAAATATTTGCATAACACAAGGGTTAAAAAACAATAATAGAATTATATATTATGATAATAATATAAAAGTATCTGTAGAGTACGATATCCACTTTTTAAAGATAACGCGGTCATGCGAAGAATACATATTAAATATTTCATTAAGTAATAAAAAAAGTACTATAACTTATGATGTTAAAAGTATTGGTAAATTAAATTTTGAATGTAATTTAATTAAATACAACATTTTTGATAATAGTATGGATGTAATATACGAAATTATTAATAGTGATGAAAAAATAAACAGATTTGAATTTAATCTACAATATGAGGTGATATAGTGAATTATAAAGATGACATTATCGAACAAATTTATAATATTTTAGATGGAAAAATCGAAAAAGAAAATATTATTGTTGAAAAACCAAAAGATAGAAAAATGGCTGATTATGCAATTCCATGTTTTTCTTTTTCTAAGATATTAAGAAAAAGCCCTATAGTTATAGCAGAAGAGTTAAAAGATAAGATTGAAGGATATGAAAAAGTCGAAGTTGTTAACGGTTATTTAAATATATTTTTAAAGAAAAAGGATACAATTAAGGAAATAGTAAAAGACATTATCGAAAAAAAGGATAGTTATGGAAATAAAAAGACAAAGAATAAAAACATAGTTATCGAATATTCTTCACCAAATATTGCAAAACCATTTGGAGTAGGACATTTAAGAAGTACAGTAATTGGTGAAGCATTGAAAAATATATCTATAAAAAATGGATATAATGTTATTACTATAAATTATTTAGGAGATTATGGTACTCAATTCGGTAAACTCATATATGCATATCTCCAATGGGGAAATAAAGATGCTATGAAAGAAAATCCTATAGATGAATTAAGAAGGGTTTATGTGAAATTTCATGAAGAAGCAGAAAAAAATCCAAGTTTAGATGAAGAAGGAAGAAAATGGTTCAAGCGACTTGAAGATAATGATGAATACTCTTTAAAATTATGGACACAATTTAAAGAGGCATCGCTCAAAGAATTTGAAAAAACCTATAACTTATTAGGAATTAATAATTTTGATTCTTACACTGGTGAAGCATATTACAAAGATAAAATGCAACCAGTAATAGACGAATTAGAAGCTAAAAACTTACTTGAAATTAGTGAAGGTGCTACAATTGTTAGATTGGATGATAATATTGTTCCTGCATTAATTAAAAGATCAGATGGTGGAAGTCTTTATGTAACAAGAGATTTAGCTGCTGTATTTGATAGAAAAAATAATTATAAATTTGATAAAGCACTTTATGTTGTAGGAAATGAACAAACATTACATTTTGAACAACTTAAGAAAATAGTTGAAAAAATGGGATATGACTTTTATAATGATATATGTCATATAAATTTTGGACTTGTACTTCAAAATGGTAAAAAAATGTCTACAAGACAAGGAAGAAGTGTTAAACTTCATGACGTTTTAGTGGAAACTATTGACCTTGCCTATAAATATATAGATGAAAAAAATCCTACACTGGACAATAAAGATGAAATTGCTCAAATAGTTGGTGTAGGGGCAGTAATATTTAATGATCTTAAAAATTATAGATGTAATGACATTGAGTTTAATATAGAAGACATATTAAGATTTGAAGGTAATACAGGACCTTATATACAATATACCTATGCTAGAATTATGTCATTGTTAGAACATAAAAAAAATATTAAGCTTGATTATGAAAAACTAGTAATTAATGAATATGAGTGGAATATAATATTTAAGCTATATGAATTTAATGATGCAATTGAGGCTGCTTATGAAAATTTCGACCCATCAATCATAGCAAAATTATTATTAGATATAGCTCAAGATTTTAATAAAATGTATGCTAATGTAAAGATTATTAGTGATGATGCTAATAATACTGAATTTGTACTTTCAATATGTGAAGCAACTTCTATTATAATAAAAGAAGGAATGCGTTTACTTGGAATAAAAGTTATAAATAAAATGTAGGAGGATTATTATGAGTTTGAATTGTATGCCAAAAGAAGAACTTGAATTATTAACATATCCAGATATAGCTTATATGTTAATAAAA
>DUWA01000017.1 GCA_012840755.1 Mycoplasmatota bacterium
AATAAAATAATTTTTAAAAACTGAATATTTAAGTTTTTTTAAATTAACATACAAGCAAAAGATGTTATCATGCTTAAAATATATTGAAAAGGAAAGTTAAGAAATAGGGAGTGTGAGTTATGAAATATATTTGTTTTATTGCCCTTTTGTCGATAATTTTTATACTAGAGCTTATTAAAAGGAAAAAATCAGATTTAATATCAATTACTAAAGACTCGATATTATATGCTGAAAAGTACATGAAGTCTGTAGACGGAAAAATAAAATTTAAATATGTTTGTTCCGCTATAAGGACAAAATTGCCAAAAATTATATCACCTTTTATAAAGGAAGAACATATAACTACGTTCATTCAACAAATATTCGATTCAATATATGATTATTTAGATCATAGGGATGAATAATACATGGAATTATTGCCACGATACCCACTTATAAAAAATAGTATATCCGGTTATTATCTTGATCCGTGGTATACGAAAAATGGTTATGCCCCTCATTATGCTATTGATTTTAAAAGTGTAGATTTTAAGGGCGAACCAATTTATGCTAGCACACCAGGAAAAGTAATAATTAATAATTATTATTCTGATGCTGGTTATATGGTTGTACTTGCAAACTTCCTATCAGATAAAACAATTATAACAAGATATTTACATTTAAAAGAACAATCAAAATTAAAAGTTGGAGAAGAAATAAAGCAGGGTTCTTTAATAGGTTATATGGGAAGTACTGGAATTGCAACAGGGGTTCATCTCCATTTTGAATATTGGGTATGTCCAAAAAATTATACATATAAATTTAATGATAAAGAAAAATATGCAAAAGATCCAATTTTACATTGTTATGTATATCCTGATCAATTTGTTTTTGATAGCAAAGAATATGAACTAACTAAAAATGCAAAAAAAGTAGTAGGAAGTACTGTAGGCAGAAACGAAGAAATTAATCAATTAAGAATTAAAGTATTAGATTTAAATTGTCGAACAAAGCCTGGATTATCGTCAGAAAAATTAGGATATATAATTCCTGGAATATACAATGTATTAGATACTGTTCAAAAAGATAATTTCACTTGGTATTCTATAGGAAATGATATGTGGGTAGCATATAGTGATGAATGGATTGAGTTACTGTTAATTTCTAGTATAGATATTGAAGACGAAGATAAAAATAACAAACCGGGAATTGATGATGAATCACCAAAAGATGAAACTGATGAAAACAATATACCAGAAGATGAAAATAAAATCGATGATGAGGATTTCGAATTAAACGATAAGCAGAAAAATATTTTATTAAAAATATTTACTTATATTATAAAATTGATAAAAAGTATTTTCAAAAAATAAAGTAATAAAAAATATTGTTTGAATATTAACGCCTTTTCTATAAAGAAGCTTATGCTTCTTTATATTTTTATGTCTAAAAAATAGAAAATGTGTTAAAATATAATTATAGTAGGAGGAAAATATGAAAAAGATTAAAATAGTAGGAATTACAGGAAGTTTAAGACAGGCATCTTATAATAAAGCAAGTTTATTGGCAATAAAAAAGTTATTTGAAAATAAAATAGATTTTGAAATATTAAATTTAGAAGCAATTCCTTTTTTTAATGAAGAGATGGAAAGCGGTAACATTCCTGATTCTGTAGTTGATATGAACAATAAATTTAAAGAAGCAGATGGAATAATAATAGCAACACCAGAGTATAATTTTTCTTATGCACCTGCTTTAAAAAATGCGCTTGATTGGGCTTCTAGAAATAATGATTATCCTTTATCTGGTAAACCAACAGCAATATATAGTTGTTCTATGAGTTTGTTAGGTGGAGTTAGAGCCCAATATCATTTAAGACAAGTAGCGGTAGCTCTTAATATGGATGTAATTAATAAACCAGAGGTTTGTGTTATGTCGTGTCATAAAAAATTTGATGGTAACTTAAATCTAATTGATGAGCAAACAATAGAAATGTTAAAGAAGTTAGTAGAAACATTAATTCAAAAAATAGAAGGTTAATAATATAAAATTAGGGAGTTATAATCCCTTTTTTTATTAGATACGTAATATATAAAAGGAGGAATAATGAAAAACTGGCATAGTATTGAGTATGAAAAAATCATTAAAATATTAAAGACAAACCTTGATACAGGTTTGAGTAGTGTAGAAGTTAAAAAAAGATTAAATGAATTTGGAGAAAATATTTTACCACATAAGAAAAAAGATGGAATATTAAAAATATTTATTAATAAATTTTTAAATCCAATTATCCTAATTTTATTAGTAACAACAATTATATCGTTTGTAATAGGTGAATATATAGATGGTTTTTTTATAATGCTGGTAATTTTATTAGATGCAATTTTAGGTACTATTCAGGAAGTAAAAGCTGAAAATAGTGCAGATAGTTTGCAAAAATTAATAAAAGTTAATACAAAGGTGATAAGAGACTCAGTTGAAATTGAAATAGATTCAAAACTAATTGTCGTAGGGGATATAGTTGTCTTTAATCCAGGGGATAAAATATCTGCAGACATCAGATTAATTTTATCTAATAATTTGACAGTGGATGAGTCTATTTTAACTGGTGAATCAACTGCAACTTTAAAAAATAATAAATTAATAAAAGAAGAAACAATTTTACCAAATAGAACAAACATGCTTTATGCAGGTACAGTTGTAATAACAGGAAGAGGAATAGGTGTGGTTGTACAAACAGCTGCTAATACAGAAATAGGTGCTATTACTAGAAATGTTATAATGGCTAATGATACTAAAGCACCAATAGTAATAAGAATGGAAAAATTCGCCAAACAAATTAGTATTTTTATAGGAATAGCGGCAATAATATTGAGCTTTTTATTATATATAAAAAATGTAGCTCCTAAAGAAATATTTTTTTCAGTAGTAGCGCTGTCTATATCAGCAATACCGGAAGGCTTGCCTGTTGCCCTTACGCTGGTGTTATCAATAGCATCAAATAGAATGTTGAAAAAAAATGTATTAGTCAAAAAATTAAATTCGGTTGAAAGTTTAGGAAGTTGCACAGTTATAGCTAGTGATAAAACAGGAACGCTTACTGTTAATCAACAAACTGCCAAAAAAATTGTTTTGTTAAATGGAGAAATAATTGATGTGACCGGGTCGGGATATAATGATATAGGCGAGGTCATAAGCGATAAAAAATATGAAAAAATACTTAACGAAATAGCCCTTTTTTCTGTTATAAATAACGAAGCCCATTTAGTTAAAAAAAATAATGATTGGGAATCTTTCGGAGACTCTATTGATATAGCCTTGTTATCACTTGCATATAAAATTGGTTTTAAAGATTTAGATAAATATGAAGATTATATTTTAGATATTATACCTTATGAGTCAGAAAAAAAGTTTTCTGCAGCGTTTTTTAAAAAAAATAACGCTTACTGTACTACAGTAAAAGGGTCTGTAGAGAAAGTATTAGAATTTTGTTCACACATGATAATTGATAATGAAAAGGTAAAAATAAATAAAGAGGCAGTTTTGAAAATAAATGATGATTTGGCATCACAAGGGTATAGAATTATTGCAATAGCTAGTAAATGTGAAAAAAAACAAAAAGAAAACAACAGTTTAGAAAAAATAAACGAATTGTCCTTATATGCATTAATAGCATTTATAGATCCTATCAGGCCTGAGGCGCTTGAATCAATAAAAAAGTGTGGGAAGGCTGGTATTAAAGTAGTTATGATTACAGGTGACCATCCGCTGACATCTTATTATATTGCCAAGGAACTTAAAATATTGGATAATTATAAAGAAATTGCTACTAGTGAGGAAATTAAAAAATACTTTGAAATGGGGAGTGAACATTTTGATAAATTTATAGCCAGTAAAAAAGTATTTTCGCGAGTTACACCTATACAAAAATTACAAATAGTAGAATCTTATAAAAGAAGTGGTGAGTTTGTTGCAGTTACCGGAGATGGTGTAAATGATGCTCCAGCTATGAAGGCTGCTAATATTGGAATTGCAATGGGGAGTGGTACTGATGTTGCTAAAGAAACTGGCGCCATGATAATAACAGATGACAATTTTTTATCAATAGTATCAGGGATAGAGGAAGGAAGGCATGCATATAGCAACGTAAGAAAGGTTATCTACTTATTAATATCGTGTGGAATAGCGGAAATACTATTTTTTATACTATCTATTATTTTTAATTATCCAATACCACTTGTCGCTGTTCAATTATTATGGATCAATCTAGTGACTGATGGAATTCAAGATGCTGCGTTAGCTTTTGAAAAAGGCGAAGATGATGTTATGAATAAAAAACCAAGAAATCCAAAAGAAAAAATATTTAACAGATTACTTTTAGAAGAAACGCTAATATCTGGTTTTACAATTGGATTAATAGTTTTTATGGTGTGGATATATCTATTAAAAAAAGCAGGAATACCAGTTCAAACAGCAAGAGGGTATATATTAATACTAATGGTTTTTATGCAGAATATTCATGTGTTGAATTGTAGAAGTGAAACAAAATCTGCATTTAAGATTCCGTTAAAAAATAATCCATTAATAATATTTGGAATGATTACTATATTAATTTTACAAATAATTGTATCGGAAACTCCTTTTCTAAGCACGATTTTAAAAACAACATCTTTACCTTTTTTGCATATTATATATATGTTTTTACTAGCACTACCTGTTTTAATTGTAATGGAAATATATAAAAAATTAAAAAACAGATAAAAAAATAATATAATGTGATAAAATATAAGTAAATTGAAAAAGAGGTGTAATGATGAGTTTAACAGCAGGAATAGTTGGCCTTCCAAACGTGGGTAAATCAACATTATTTAATGCTATAACTAAAAAAAACATATTAGCTGCAAATTATCCGTTTGCTACAATAGATCCAAATGTAGGTGTAGTTACTGTACCTGATAAAAGAATAGATTATCTAAGCGAACTATATAAACCAGAAAGATTAATACCTACAACCTTTGAGTTTACTGATATTGCTGGTCTTGTTAAGGGAGCATCACAAGGAGAAGGATTAGGTAATAAGTTCTTATCTCATATAAGGGAAGTAGATGCAATAGTAGAAGTAGTTAGATGTTTTAATGATGACAATATAATTCATGTTGAGAATACTGTTGATCCTATTAGAGATATTGAAATAATCAATGTGGAACTTATGTTAGCAGATTTAGAAGTAGTTACTAATAGAATTGGTAGAATCGAGAAAAAGGCTCAAACATCTAAAGATAAAGAGTCTTTAAAAGAATTAGATGTTATGGTTAGAATAAAAGCTTCATTGGAGGAAAACATACCAATAAGAAGATTAGAGTTTGACGAAGAGGAAAGAAAAATTCTAAGGCCATTTAATCTTCTTACAGCAAAACCGATCATTTATCTAGCAAACGTTAGCGAAGAAGATGTGGTATTAGGAACTAATGAGTATGTAGAAAAAGTAAAAGAATATGCAAAACTTGATAATGCAGAAGTGATTGTTGCCTGTGCAAAAATAGAATCCGAATTAAGTGAGCTTTCTGAATTAGATAAAAAAGAATTTTTAAATGACTTAGGAATTCATGAAAGTGGGCTAGATAAACTTATAAAAGCAACTTACAGTCTATTAGGACTTGCCACATATTTTACCGTTGGTGTTGAAGAAGTAAGGGCATGGACATTTAAAAAAGGAATGAAAGCACCTGAATGTGCTGGAATTATTCATTCTGATTTTGAAAGAGGTTTTATAAGAGCGGAAATAATGAGTTATGCTGATTTAGAAAACTACCAAAGTGAAAAAAATATTCGTGAGGCAGGCAAAATGCGATTAGAAGGAAAAGAGTATATAATGCAAGATGGGGATATTTGCCATTTTAGATTTAATGTTTAGAATGATTGTGTTATAATAATTTTGGTGATAAGTATGGAATTTGTTTTAATTTCTTTAGTTTCTTTTGTTATGTATCCATCAATAAACAAATATATTTATTCGAAATTAAATGATAAAAATGATATTGAAAAAATAACAGAAGAAGGACTATATCATGTTACAAGCGAAGAGGCTGTCAAATCGATAATTGATTCTGGTTTTTTTAAACCATCAAATATTATTACTTCATATGGTAATAGAAAGGTTTTCTTTTTTGCTGGAATTCCTAAATTTAAAGAAGCTATGTTAAATGGAATAAAGGATATAGAAGAACAAAAATTAATAGCAGTAAAAATAAAACCGACTAAAGAACAACTTCAAGGGTTTAAAGTTAGAAAATATGACGATGGTGCGATTGCTCACATTGGCAAATTATATATTGAACAAATAGATACTTCTATAGCTTATCTAATACTGGATATTAATGAAAAAGGTGAATTATATTTTAAAGAAACAACTAAAGAAGAATATTATAATCATAAACCATCAAAAATAGTAGAACAAGAGATAAATATTAAAAACTTTATATCAGCTTATAAGTATCAATATAAATTAAGTTTATATGGAAGTATTAAT
>DUWA01000118.1 GCA_012840755.1 Mycoplasmatota bacterium
GGAATTGTTTGGCGTTTAATCGAGAAATTAAGAACTGAAAAAGGAATTACAGTATTTCTAACAACTCATTATATGGAAGAGGCAGCAAATGCTGATTATGTTGTAATAATTCATAAGGGTAAAATTGTTGCAGAAGGAACACCTTCGATATTGAAAAATGAATATAGTAAAGACTATTTTAAATTAATACCTAATAATAAAGAAGTGTTATTAAAGTATTTAAAAGATAACAATAAAACATTTAAAAAAGTTGCTGATCAATACTTTATTGAAATTAATAATACTAAGGATGCTATTAGTTTAATTATGGATATTAAAGATAATATTAAAACATTTGAAGTTACGAAAGGAACATTAGATGATGTATTTGTTAATGTTGTAGGTGAGCAAAGTGTTTGAAATAATAAGTTTAATTAAAAGAAATATAAAAATATATTTAAGAGATCCACTTGCAGTGTTTTTCTCTTTTTTATCAACAATAATTTTAATGATGATCTATATTTTGTTTCTAGGAAATATTGGTGGTGATGAGTTAGGTGCACTTCTTACAAACAATGAAATGAGGTTTTTAATCTACAGTCAAATGATGGCAGGCATTATAGTATTAAATACACTAACAATTCCACTAGGTAATCTGGGCTCAATTGTGACTGACTTTGAAGATAACAAGATGGATGCTTTTATGGTTACACCAGTAAAAAGATATAAAATTATTTTCGGATATTATATTGCATCATTAATAATAACATTTGTATTATCGTTATTATTTTGGATTTTAGCAGTTATTGTGTTAGGACTTGTAACAGGAATATTTTTCCCTTTTAAAATAATAATTACAATTATTCCAATAATATTATTATTTGTTTTTATATCAACATCATTTATGATACTTCTTACAACATTTATTAAATCGGTTAATGCATTTGGTGCGGTATCAGGAATCTTTGGAAGTTTAATTGGATTTATATCAGGTATATATATTCCACTTTCAAGTTCTTCACCACAAATACTAAAAAACATCTCTTCAGTTATACCATTTACCCATATGACAATTTGGGTGAAAGGAATCCTACTTGAACCGTCTTATCAAACAATACTTAATAAAACTAATGGAAATCAAGCCGTTGTTGATAGTGTTAAAGATGGCTTTGGGGCTAATGAATTAGGTTTATTAGGACTCGATATTAGTCTTCCGATATTAATTATTGGTGCAGCTTTATTATCAGTCATATTATTATTATATTCAACATACAGGTTAAACAAAAGAATAAAGATATAAAGAAATGGGAGAACAAAATTAATGTTCTCCTATATTAATTTAAATATTCATATTTTTAATAAATAATAGTAAAACATCTCTAAATCTTTCTTTCCATGCTAATTCATTATGAGCATGGTTTTCTTTTATAAAGGTATAAATACTATTTTTATTATAATTAGCATTGAGCAAACTTGTTTTAACTTCACTAATGTAATTCATAGAATGTTCTAAAGCACCAGCATCTAAATATAAAAAGGGTGGATTATTATAATTATTACTATTAATAAAGTTATTTCTAGCTTCTATAGAATTAATTTGAAAAGAAGTAGA
>DUWA01000119.1 GCA_012840755.1 Mycoplasmatota bacterium
AAGGTTAAGCTTAATGAGTATGAAGAGAATCAAATAGATGCTAGCCTTGTCCGTACGGTAGATGACAATACAATCAAATTGCTATATGTAGGGGGGATGAATAGGTTAAAAGGTGCGCATATACTCATCAAAGCATTAGCTAAATGTGAAGATAATATTCATTTGATATTTCTTCAATACGGAGGAAATAAAAGAAAGAAACAATTTTCTGATTGTGGTACTCTAAGAGCTAAAATTAGATACTTAATCAAAAAAGATTATACTGCAAGAGTTTTAAGTTTGATAGATAAGAACCAAATGTGGCATAGAGTACATTTTATTCCAACAACAACAATTATGGCACCAATTATTAAAAAATGTGATATTGTAGTTTTCCCATCCACCTTGCCTCATCAAGCAAGACCTATATATGAGTCAGGGGCTGCAAAAAAACCTATAATCATTACAGAATCTCCTAATATTTCAGAGTTTGTGGAAGATGGAATAAACGGTTTAACGTTTAAAAATGGTGATTATATTGCGTTAGCTTCAGCTATAAATAAATTAGCTGATAACAACTTATTGAAGGAAAAATTAGGTGAAAAAAATTACTTAAGAACCATTAATCATCATGACTATAAGACCCTTGAAAATCAACTACGAGAGATAATTAATATATAATTACAGTAATTTTCTTGCGAAATAACTTTAAAACAAAACAACTCTACAAGGAGGTCATCTAGGATGAAAAAAATTGGAATTTTAACATTTCATTACTCAAATAATTATGGGGGAGTTTTACAATCTTTAGCCTTGTATAATACGGTTAAAGAGCTTGGTTACGATGTGGAGATTATAAATTATATTCCTAAAAGTTACCAACCTTATAACCTTATAGGGAACTTAGGAATTAGAAAAAATATATTTAAAAACAAGTTAAACAATCTTAATATAATTAATATTTTGCAGAAAGTTAAAATAATGAACAAATACTGCGAATCAATTATGAATCAATTTGACAGTTATAGAGAAGAAAAAGCAAATTACAGCAAACGAGTTGATGAGGATTCATTGGAAACTATCTTAAACAATTATTCAGCAATTATTGTAGGTAGTGATCAGGTCTGGAATCCTAGTCAAAGAAGAAACCCTATATATTTTTTAAATTTTGGTGATAAGTATGAAGGAAAAAAGATTAGCTATGCTCCTGACTCAACAATACGAGATGTAAACCAAGAAGACTTGCAAGTATTAAAAAAGGCATTAGGAGAATTCCATCATATCTCTGTAAGAAACGATCATAGCTTTGATTTTGTTAAGTCTATAATAGATAAAGAAGCAGATATTGTCGCTGATCCCACACTATTATTTGATTTTAATAGTTTGGGCAAAAAAGAGAGTAGCGAAGGAGAATACATTTTAACTTATGTTTTAGGAAAAGAAATTGAAGGATCACATAAAAAAGTAATCGAAAAAATTAGAAGTAAATATGGTAATATACCAGTATATTCAATTAAGATTCCAACTATGAACTTCGAACTGTCTCCTTTTGCAGATAAGGTTTTCTATGACCTTAATCCTGATGAATGGATAAGTATGTTTAAAAACGCTAAGTTTGTCTATACAGATTCTTTTCATGGTGCATTATTTTCCTTAAAATACCATAAGCCGTTTTTGGCCTATTATACTGAAAAGTTAAGAGCTACTAGATTTATAGATCTTGGCAAAAGATATAATATCGATAAATATATAGTTCAAAATATAGCAGAAATAGACGAAAAACAAGCATTAGATGTAGTACCTGACTTTAATTCAATAGATAAAACTATTGAATCACAAAAAAAGATTTCGTTAGATTTTTTAAGAAATGCTCTATATGAATAAATATACTCATGATTAAGGTGAAAAATTTGAATGCAAAAATTAATATAAATCAATTAAAAGCAGGAGCAATCCTATCATATATTTCTATGGGACTAGGGTATGTTGTTTCAATAATTTACACCCCTATAATGCTTCGCTTATTA
>DUWA01000003.1 GCA_012840755.1 Mycoplasmatota bacterium
ATTATCTGTTTTTAATATTAATATATTTAATAGTTAAATATTATACAATTAAGGAGATTTTATGGATGACTTTATAAAATATAATTTATCTACTGTTATTATTGGAGATGAAAACGACCCAAATTTTAATGGTGTTATTAAAAAATGTGGAAAAAAGGATGGCTTTGAATACCATACTGACTGTGTTAAACAAATAGTTATTTCTTTAAATAATATGGGATATTATGTAGGTAACATAGATTACTCACATATAAACGAAACTGGATATAATCTTATAAATTATGGTCATATCTTGTTTTGTAATTGTTATACAGATAATATAATGTATGGTTTTTTATATATTCCAGATAAATTAACAGAAAAACAAATTGAATCATTAAAGAGTCTAGAAGTTTATTTTCAACAAATGAGTACAATATTTTTATATAAATTAGACGAACATAATAAGGAATTATTCGAGGTTACTACTTATGAAAACAATTTTACAGTCGATATATTAACTAACAAACTTATAAAAAATAAAACAAAATAGAATGATTATCATTCTATTTTTTATTTTAAACTATTTACACTATTTTTAAATTCTTCGCCTCTTTGTTCAAAAGAATCATATTGATCCCAAGAAGCACATGCAGGACTTAAAAGAATAGTATCCCCTTCATCTGATAAGTTATAGCTTACCTTTACAGCTATCTTTAAGTCATCGACAATAGTACAATTAATATTATTGGTATCGCAAAAATCCTTAATTCTAAACTTTGTTTCTCCGTAGCAAATAACATACTTAACATTTTTCATGTATGGTTTTAACTCATCAAAAGAATGACCTCTATCAAGTCCACCTAATATTAGAATAACTGGTTTATCAAATGAACCAAGTGCTATTTGTGTTGATTTAATATTAGTAGATTTAGAATCATTATAAAAATCTCTATTATTAATTCTATTTACAAATTCGAGTCTATGCTCAACTCCATGGAATCTTGTCAGCACATTATAAATCGCTTCATTTGTCACTCCAAATTGTTTTGCAACAGTAATTGCACACATTATATTTTCATAATTATGTACACCTTTTATTCTAATATCGTTTAAATTAATTATTTTTTCACCAATAAAATCTATTGCTTTTTCTTTTATATAAATATCTGCTTCATCAGTACTTGAAAAAAATATTTTTTTAGATTTAATATTTTCAGTTTCAATAATTGAATCAATATTATTTTTATTTATAATAGCTATATCATTTATAGTATGATGGTCAAATATTCTTGTTTTTGTCTTTTTATAATATTCAAAAGTTTTAAAATGATCAATATGAACTTCAAATAAATTTGTCATAACAGATACATCTGTCTTAAAATTAATAAAATCATGTAACTGATGTCCTGCAATTTCTAATACTAAAATGTCATTTGGTTTAACATCATTTAATAAAGCACACATAGGTATTCCTATATTACCACCCAAATGAACTCTAAGCCCTGATTCCTTCATCATCTCATAAGTAAGAGTAGTAGTAGTAGTTTTTCCGTTTGAACCTGTAATTCCTACTATTTTTGTACCACTTGGAAGCAAACTATAAGCAACCTCCACTTCATTTGTAACTTTAATATTAAGTTCCTTTGCTTTTAATATAAGAGGATGATCTATTGGTACCCCAGGATTTTTAACAACAAAATCAAATGTTTCATCAAATATCTCAATAGGTTCATTTGTTTTTATAAATTTTACTCCCAATTTTTCTAATTCAAGTACTTTATCTTTATCTTGATCCTTTGCATCTGTAATAATTATTTCATTATTTAAATTAGCTAGCACTTTAGCTGCCTCATAGCCACTTCTTGCCATTCCTAATATAAATATTTTTTTGTTTTCAAACATATGTATATACACCTTCCAATATAATTATATCACTATCATGCATAAAATTGTATTTTTTATATAATTAAATCTAAATTTAGATAATTATTTAAATAATAACGCATAAAAAAATAATATGATTACATATTATTTTTTTTATTAACCTATTAAATAATTATTTTAACTATATCTTTCTAATTATTTTTCCAACTTTATTATTATATTCTTTTTTCTTTCTTCAATCATTGATGATAATTTATTTGCAATTATAAATGCATTATTATAATATTCCTCAATACTTATATTTGAATAATAATCATTATATCCACTTTCAATAGTTATATAACCACAATAATTCATATCTATTATCTGGTCAATAGTTTTTTCCCAATCTACATTACCATCAAATGGTAAATTATGTTCATCTATTTTTTTGAAATTATCATGTAAGTGAATAGCGAATACTTTATCTTTAAATGCTTTTGTATTAAATTCACCATTGAAAAACAAATTACAATGTCCTATATCAAAACATATTCCAACATTATTACTTTCAATATTTTCAAGAATAAATTCTAAATAGCCTTTTAATTCCATATTTTCAAAAGCAACTTTTATATTTTTACTTTCAGCATGTTTGATAAGTTTAGAAATTCTTTTTAGTCAGATATCTATAAAGCCAGGGTTATAATACTCCAGTGTTGGATGAATAACTACTTTTTTCATCTACTATCAATAATACTCGTTTTCTACTATATTCGTCTATTGCCGTTATTTGATAATACCTTTTGTCCATTGTATCAAACTTTAAACACTCATTTGGTACATATTTTATA
>DUWA01000120.1 GCA_012840755.1 Mycoplasmatota bacterium
AACCTATCTATACTAATGGTTTAGACGTGAAAAAAAGTTTATTACCATATATTATCAATGAATTGGTAGATAAAGGCGTTGATGTTGGACTGACTACTTCAGGATTATCTGCTATATATCTAGAAAAGTATTATAAAGAAGAATTTTTGAAACTAAATGATATAGATGTTAGTATTGACTCACCAATAGAAAGCGAGCACGATGAAAACAGAGGTAAAAATGTTTTTAAAATTGCAATTAAAGCACTAGAACTATGTGAAAAATATAAAAAAGATTCTACTATTGTTATGTGTGCTATGAAATGGAATTTTACTAAAGATAGAATAAAGGAATTAGTTGAATTATCTAAAAAATATGGGACAAATATTAGAATAAATATTTTAAAACCAACGGATGAAAAACATCTTGATATGATGCCATCAATTTCACAAATAAAAGAAGGTTTTAATTATTTAGTAGAGATTTGTGATACTCTTGATATGTCAGAACCATCTTTAGCAGGTGCTTTTGAAAATAAAAATGTTTCAGGTTGCTCTTGTGGTGTAAAATCTCTTAGAATTAATTCCATAACTTCAGATGGAAAGATAGCAGTATCACCATGTGTATATATGCATCATTTTAAAGTTGGCAATTTACTTGAAGATGATATACTGGATATTATTAAAAGTCCACAATTCAAAGAATTTGAAAATAGAAAAAACAACTATAAAAACATTTTAGAATGTAAGGATTGTGCGAGTATTGACATATGTAGAGGTGGTTGTGCAGCATCAGCGTATTGGTATAATTATAATAAAAACAAAACAAAAGATATGTTTTGTAAAGATCCATATTGTATCAAAGAAATTGGTAACGATTTAAATGTGGTAAAATATAAAAAAGTAAAGAGATTAGTTCACCAAGATTATTTATGTACATGGATAGGAAAAGTTAAAGAGTAAAGGAGAAAAATATGGAAAATGTAGAACAATATTTAGGAAAAGAAGTAACTGTAAAAATGGATAGGCCACTGGGGACAGCTCATCCTAAGTGGGGATTTATATATATGTTAAATTATGGATATATTCCAAATACGATAAGTGGTGATGGGGAAGAATTAGATGCTTATGTAGTTGGGGAATTTAAACCATTAGATGAATTTACAGGTGTCGTAATTGCAATTATTCATAGAGTAAATGATAATGATGACAAACTGGTAGTTGCACCAAAAGGAGTAAATTATACTGATGATCAAATAAGAGCATTAACAGAATTCCAAGAAAAGTTTTTTGAGTCAATTATAATTAGAGAAAAATAATGCTTGATTTAATTATAAAAAATGGATTATATATTGATGTTTTAGATAGTTTTAAAATTAAAAAATATAATATTGGAATAAAAAATAATGAAATTGTTTATATTGGAAATGAATTTAAACTATCTAAAAAAGTTATTAATGCTAATAATCATGTTATTTTACCAGGACTAATTAATTCGCATATACATTTTGGAGAGTATTTTGTAAAAGGATACCCGAATAAATTATCGACATATGAATATATAAAATATACTGAAGGCTTTAATAAAGATAATAAACTATTAAAAGAAAAAATACGAAAAGTATCTTCTTTAATTACTGTTTATGAATCACTACAATATGGAATAACTACATTTGTCGGTATTAGGGGATGGGATGTTTTAGAGGATACTGGTATTAGACTTTATATGGGGTATCCACTGATGAAATCCGAGAAATTAAAAGAATATTTAGATAATGCTTTTAATAATATTGATAGTTTAAAAAACAATGATACTCTTAATTATTATATATTTCTACACTCACTACAATGGGTTGATGAAGATATCTTAACAAAATTATCAGAATATTATACAAAAAATAAAAAAATTAAATTAGCACTTCATGTTTGTGAATGTGAAGATGAAATAAAAGAGATAAAACAAAAATTTAACATGACGCCTATAGAAGTATTAGAGAAATATAATTTATTAACGTCTAATACTTTATTAGTGCATTGTAATTATGCAACTGATTCAGATATAGATATAATAGCTAAATATAAATCAAGTATAGCAATATGTCCAAATAGTAATTTAAAATTAAAAAATAGATTACCTGTTGTTGAGAATTTTATAAATAAAAAAATTAATGTAGTTATTGGTACTGATGGTGTGGCAACTAATGATAGTCTAAATTTATTAGATAGTTGCAAAACAATTGGATTATTTAGCAATATTAACGAAAAAGAATTATTTAAAATGATTACACTTAATTGTTCAAAATATTTAGAAGAAAAAATAGGCTCAATAAAACTCGGAAATAAAGCTGATTTATTACTTTACGACTTAAATAACACTAAGATTATAAATGTTGAAAAACTTATAAATAATATTATTTATTCTGCTGACGTAAAGCCATCATACGTAATAATAAATGGTAAAATAGTTATTAAAAAGGGGAAAAATGTAAAAATTAGTAAGTATAAATTGTTAAAACAAAAACAAAAATTAATGAATAAATTAGTTTTCAAAGATAGGAGGTAATTATGGAAAAAACAACATATGTTTTAGAAAAAAACAAGCTTAAAGAAGTAATAGATTTATATAAAGAAGCAGTTGAAGATTATGAGTTTAAATTAAAAAAATTGCCAGATTTATATAAATTTGATGTAAACTTATTAAGCAATTTTACTACTCAATATAAAAACAAAATTAATGTTTTCAAAAAATCAATGATGAAACCTTATTTTGCTAGAATTGATTTTAAAGCTAATGATGAAAATTCAAAAAATGAGTTTTATATTGGGAAAGTAGGATTATATGATGAAAATAATAAGATTGTTACTCTTGATTGGCGATCACCGATGGCTTCCATATATTACGATAGCAACGTTGGTAAAACATCATATTTAGCACCTGAGGGGAAAATCGAAGGCGAACTATTTTTAAAAAGACAATATGATATTTCTGATGGAGTTTTAAATAGTTTTCAAGATGTTGATACTGTATCTAATGATGAAATATTAAAACCATATTTAGGGGTTAGTGCAGATAATCGATTAAAAAATATTGTAGCAACAATTCAATCTGAACAAAATAAAATAATTAGAAAAAAAATAAATAATAATTTAATTATTCAAGGAG
>DUWA01000121.1 GCA_012840755.1 Mycoplasmatota bacterium
AAGTCGATATTGAAAATTATAATTTTAATTATAAAGAATTGATTGATCATAGTATTAATAAAAAATACACTTCTATTTTAAATTTTTTCACAACAATAACTACAGGATTTAGAAAAGTTTTTAATTTTTCAATTTTGAAAAAAATACTATTAATAGGCTTTTTCATATCTGGTGCATTTATTATGTATTCTATAAGTACATTTTTTGCAGCCACAATTATTAGAGATGATCTATTTGTAAAATACAATAAAAACTATTTAACTGTTGATATAAAAAAGATTAATTTAGATGATTATTTAAAATATGAAAAAAGTAGTAACATATTATATATTTTACCGGGGGACTCTATTGCAAGTTTTAATGTTTCATATGATGACTTTTATCAAACAAGCCAAATAATTGATTCATTGAAAGGATCAATAACTACTTTAAAAGCTATTGATTCTAAAAACTTAATTTATGGTAGGATGCCAGATAATGAAAATGAAATTGTTGTTGATAAATTAACGATTATGAATATGTATAAAAATAATTATGCACTTATGGCAGGATATTTGGACGTTGAGGATATGATTAATAAAATTGTAACTATGAATAATATGCCAGATTTTAAAATAGTTGGAATAACTGATTTAAATAGTCCTTCTATCTACATGCACGAATCATTACTAATAAATACTATTCATAATTCAAGCGATGGTAGTTACTATAGGGATAATCATAATAATGATGAAATATTAGATTATAATTTAATTAAAGATGAAATCGAAATAAAAGAAGGCAAATTACCTTTAAATGATTATGAAGTTATAGTAAATATTTTAAATAAACCAGATATGCCTTTAAATAAAACAATAGATACAGAGATTAATGGTGTAAAACTAAAAGTAGTAGGATATTATTTTTCTAAGGAAAATTTAGGATACTATTTAGTCAATAGTTCAACAATTAAAAATTATCTTGTAACGACAAGACAAAATATGACTATATATCCGAAAGATAAAAATCTAGCACTAGATGAATTTAGAGAATATAATTTAAATATTAATGATAGTTATGAATCAAGTAAAAAAGAATTTATTAATAATAGAAATGAATTTGTAACAGCATCATTATTAGTATCGTCAATAATACTTTCTATTTCATTAATCGAAATATTTTTAATGATTAGATCTTCATTTTTATCACGTATAAAGGAAATAGGAATATATCGTGCAATTGGAGTTAAAAAAACGGATATATATAAAATGTTTATTGGAGAAATATTTGCAATTACTACACTGGCAAGTTTACCAGGTTTATTATTAATGGCATATATATTAGATGTTTTATCAAACATTCAAATGTTAGCTAATAATTTTGTTATGAATTATAATATTATAATGCTTTCGATAATAATAACATATTCATTTAATTTAATTATTGGATTAATTCCTGTTTATAATGTAGTTAAAAAAACACCAGCTGAAATATTAGCAAGACATGATATAGATTAATGTTAGAAAATATGATTTTGAATCATATTTTTTAGTTGAAATAAAATATGTTTTAATATAAA
>DUWA01000122.1 GCA_012840755.1 Mycoplasmatota bacterium
AAGAATTAATTAATAATATAAAATAGTTGTTTAAAATATAAAATTATTATATAATGTATCTATAGAATAGAAGGAGGAAACAATGAAAAAATTATTAATAACTTTGTGTTCTGTTGTTTTAATTTTATCAGTGGGTTGTGAAAAAGTGGATAATACAAAGAAAGGAAATTATAAAAATGGAACATATTTTGGGTTTGTTGAATATGAATCCTATGGAAAAAAATATGTTACAACTGCAACTGTTTATGTAGATGAATCTGGCATGATTAAATCAGTAAATATTGATTCAACATATTTTAAAGACGATGTTTACACAACTAAAAAATCTCTTGGTGATAATTATGGAATGAAGGCTACTTCTGCTGATATTGGAGCTATTCCAGGAGGGGCAGAATGGTACGAACAAGTATCACAAATTGAGGAAAAGGTTATTGATCAACAAGGTCTTGATTGGGTAAAATGGGAAGATGAAGCTAAAACAAAACTTGATATTGATACAATAAGCGGAGTAACAATAACAGCAGATACATATGTTGAAGCAATTACTAAAGCCTTAAAACAAGCTAAATAAGACTTTGTATAGTCTTATTTTTTATTTTTTGATATAATTATTTAGGTGATAAAATGTTGAAAATATTTACAATAATTACACTTTTGTTTGTGGTAATTGATCAAGCTGTTAAATTGATAGTTAAAATAAATATGAACGTATTTGAATCTATAGAAATAATAAAAAATTTTTTTTATATAACATATGTCCAAAATGAAGGGGCTGCATGGGGTATTTTATCTGGTAATAGATTAATACTAATATTAAGTTCTATTTTTACTTTGATACTGATTTATTTTTGTTTTATTAAAGGTAACACTTTATCAAAAGTAGAAGAAATCATATATGGGATTTTATTTGCTGGAATATTAGGAAATTTATTTGATCGAGTTTTATATGGTTATGTGATTGATTATTTGGATTTTAATATATTCAATTACAATTTTCCGGTTTTTAATATAGCCGATATCTGCATTGTCATAGGTATGTTTTTATTAGTATTTATTAATTATAAAGGAAGTGTTAAAAATGGAAAAAATAATAGTTGATGATATTGAAAATTTAAGAATTGACTTATTTTTAATGAAAAAAACAGATATTACACGTAGTAAAATTCAAAAACTTATTAAAAACGGAAAGATTCTTGTTAATGGAAATAAAATTAAAAATAGTTATTGTGTAAAAGAAAACGATATAATTACTATAGAAGATAATAGTGATGAGACTACTAAAGTTGTTGCTGAAAAAATAGATTAAGATATAGTTTATGAAGATGATGATATAATAGTTGTTAATAAAGAAAATGGTATGGTTGTACATCCTGCAACAGGAAACAATTCAGGAACTTTAGTTAATGCACTTTTATACCATTCAAAAAATTTAAGCAAAGTAAATGGTGAACTTAGACCTGGTATAGTTCATAGAATTGATGCTTTTACTACCGGACTTTTAGTTGTAGCAAAAAATGATTTTGCTCATGAAAAATTAGCAAAACAATTAGAAGAAAAAACAACTCATAGAAAGTATGTCGCACTAGTATGGGGAGTAATAAAAAATGATACTGGTACTATTGATGCTCCAATAGGAAGAGATTTACATGATAGAAAAAAACTGGCAGTTACGTCACATAATAGTAAAGATGCAGTAACTCATTTCAGAGTTTTAGCACGATATAAAGATGTGACTTTAATAGAGGTAAAACTTGAAACAGGAAGAACCCATCAAATAAGGGTACATATGAATTATATAGGCTATCCAGTAGTTAATGACCCCGTATATGGAAGAAAAAAATTAATAGATAAAACAGGACAATGTTTACATGCAAAAGAATTAGGGTTTATTCATCCTAGAACTGGTGAATATGTAGAGTTTACAACAGATTTACCTGAAAAATTTATAAATATTTTAAATCAATTTGAATAGATTGTTGTTATTTACAAATTACAAATTATTGTTTAAAATATTATTGTGGAGGTATTATAATGAACGATTTAGTAATTAATCAAAACGATGAAATTGTAATTAAGCTAATTCATTATTTCATTACTGAAGAGGGGTATGTTCCAATTATTTTACAAGGTGCTAAAGATGAAGTATGGTTAAAAAATTTAGATAACGATTATAAAATAATTAGAATATGTTCAAATTACATACATAATGATGAACAACTTAATTTTGATATATATAGAACAAAACAAATAATGAAAAGAATAAAGAAAAAAACATTTACATTTAAAATAAATGCTTTAAATATTTTTGTTAATCTTGGGGATAATGCTCATATAGAAGATGCAAAATGTGAGGATAATATAAAATGTGCATATGTTAAAACTGATAATGATATAAAAAAATATAATTTTATTACGAGTGTTTTTCCTAATATTACTAAAAAACTTAGGTTTAAAGAAAAGGGAATAGATTTATTTTATAAAATTACAAATGAAATAAATGAAAAAAGTGAAAAAGAAATAAGAAAAAATGAAGATATATTTTCACCGAAAAAACCAGTAGTTACAAATGCAATAATTTTCATCAATACATTCTTATTTTTTATGATGTATATATTTGGAAGTGGAAGTACAGACTCTTATACTTTATTAAAATTTGGAGCTAATTATAGAAGTTTTGTATTAATGGGTGAATGGTACCGATTAATTGTATCAGCATTTTTACACATAGGGGTATGGCACTTTCTATTTAATAATTATGCTCTTTATGTAATAGGACCACATATAGAAAGTTATTTTGGAAAAGTAAAATATATAATAATATATTTATTTTCTGCGATTTGTGGAAGTTTATTATCTCTTATTTTTAATTCTGGAATAAGTGCAGGGGCCAGTGGAGCTATTTTCGGACTACTGGGATCATTAGTATATTTTGGGTACCATTATAGAGTATTTATTGGTGGAGTTATAAAATCACAAATTATACCTATAATTCTTATAAATCTTGCTATAGGGTTTATTTCAACAGGAATTGATAATGCTGCTCATATTGGAGGACTTATTGGTGGTGTTTTAATTACAAAAGCAGTGGG
>DUWA01000123.1 GCA_012840755.1 Mycoplasmatota bacterium
ACTTCGAAATTTCCGTATACATAATTAAATATTATTAACATTGCAATTGATGTAATTATACTTATTGCATAAAACAATTTAGGTTTCTTCTTTAAATACATTATGGAATAGAGTATTGTAGAAAATATTATAATAGCGAAAGGTATAATAAACATATATATATTAAAATATTCATTAATTAAATCTTTATTATTAACAACCGTTATATCTTTCATATACTCATTAACTATTTGTAACAGCATATTTAATCTATATATCAAATATACAAGCAATCCAGACACAATTAAATGAAGTAGTCTGAATTTTTTTATAAGAAAAGCATATGGTTTTCTTAGTATCATATAATCACCTCTAATATAATTCTAGTATACATTAAATATCAAAAAAATAAAAGATGTCCGATTATCTTTTATTTTAAAATTACTTCTCTTGTACTAATGTTACCAATTTTTATATATTTTTCTTCGTTTATATTAATATTTTTATAATTATATATTATTGTTCCATAATCTCGTTTAACTATATCAAACATTTTACCAAATTCGTCTTTTAAATAAAGACCCTCTTTTTTTATATTATATTTTGAATATATGTCGTATTTAGTAATCATTGATTCTAATTTACCTTTAACAATTACTTCCAAATTTGGATTTTGTTTGTATCTTTTTATAAAATTTGAAACTAGTAATTTGGTTTTCTCAAATGATAATTCTGGTGAAATAGTTACCCTTGCCGCTCCATTTTTTATTAAAAATGCAACTGTATATGAATTTGTTACATTAAAAGAAAAATCCGCTATAAAGTTATTAGATTTATTTAATCCTCCTACTTCACCAATCATACAATTATCAGAATTTTCATAATCTTGTTCAACTCTTGAAAAAGTCTTTATTACTCTTTTATCATAACCTAATTTTTCATATAATAAATGATCAACATAAATTACATCATAATCCTTATCTTTGATTTGATTGTAACTATCTAAATCATAAATCTGAACCGTTTTAAGCTTTTGTGAATCATGTTTAGTTAAAACGCAACTATATTTAGATTTTATATATTTTGTTTTATACAATCTTTTATTATTTAGAGTTTCCACTGCGATTCTCCTTAACACATTGATATCCTTTATATTAATAAATATATTATCATCAGTATCTATTTTAATATTTTTCACTGCATATATAGTGTTGCCTAACTTGGAGAATTGTTCTATTATTCTTTCTTTTGTTATAGGTTTATTTATTGATTTTTCTATTAAAAAATCACTTTCTACTAAAGCACTGTTTACCCCGTCATTTATAATGAACTGAAGTCTTTCTCCAACTCTTGCTTTAATATAGCAATCTATTAATACTTTTCTTTTTTCTTCATTTATAATTTTTTCTATTTTTTGTTTAATCTTATAATCTAGAGTTTTTAATACAGTGTCACCAATATTAACGTTGTTTATTCTATTTATTTCTATAATTTGATTTTTATATGCCTTATTAACAAGTTTACCATTATAATATATATATGATAATAAACAGCCAGAATCATTAATACCCACTATCCTAATTCCATCATTTTGATTAATATCTTCATATAACTTAATTTTAATTTTATCGCTGCTAATTGAAATAACTTTCCCTATTTCTATGCCAATATGATTTGGTCTATATTCATTTATTATATCTATATTATTTTCATTGAATAAATAACCTTTAGTGAACTGTCTGTTGAAAATTGTTTTTAATGTTTTTTCTTCATCTTCATTAATAGAAACATGTTTATTATCATAATATGAATCTATTGTTTTTCTATATAAACTTACAACATAGTATACATATTCTTTGGATTTCATTCTTCCTTCTATTTTAAAAGAGTCTATTCCTGAATCAATAAATTTATCTATATTATTTAAAGTATTTAAATCTTTAGTACTTAATAAATATTTGTTTTGATTAAGCTTATTTCCACTATTATCATATAAATCATAAGATTTTCTACAACATTGTGTACAAGTACCTCTATTTCCACTTCTATTTCCAATAAGACTACTCATTAAACATTGTCCAGAATAACTTATACATAAAGCACCATGACCAAAAACCTCTATTTCAATATTAGTTTCCTTTTTTATTTTTCTAATAGTCTCAATGTCGAGTTCTCGTGCTAATACGACTCTATCTACACCCATGTTTTCTAAAAAATTAACCCCGTCTAAATTATGTATATGCATTTGAGTAGATGCATGAATTTCCAATTTTGGATAAGTTTGCTTTATTAAATCTAGCATACCTAAATCCTGAATAATTATAGCATCCACATCATTTCTATGAAGAAAATCAATATATTTAATAAAAATTTCAACCTCATCATCATATATTAAAGTATTTACAGTAACATAAACTTTCACTCCATAAAGATGAGAATATTTAATTGCTTCTATTATCTCCTCATCGGAAAAATTATTAGCAAAATTTCTCGCTCCAAACATGTATCCTGCTAAATATACTGCATCACAGCCAGCCATTATAGCAGCTTTCAAACATTCCATATTTCCAGCAGGAGCTAATAGTTCTATTTTTTTCATATAAATCACCTTCAATATTATAACACACAAAAAAAATAGGTTCTATAATAAATAGTGTTGGTGGAAATGATATGAACCCCGTTTCTTGGACATAAGAAACGAGGTTTTTATTATGAGTAAATTAAGTTATAAGGATAAAATAAATTTATATAATGAAAGAAAAAATGGTTGCTCTATGGGAACATTATCAAA
>DUWA01000124.1 GCA_012840755.1 Mycoplasmatota bacterium
ATTATTGCTGGGGTTGTTGTATTTTTTGTTGTAGTAATTACTCAAACAGTATTTAATATAGTTGGAAATGATATTGAGAGCAGTACAATATCAAAATGTATAAACTGTTTTATTAATAATAAATGTCAGTAGGAAGGAAGAAGTGATCATATGGAATCAAATTGGCTTGTCAAAATTTTTGCGACAATTTTCTTTGTTATAGATAGATTAGTTTATGGTTTTATTGCTGTAATATATAATTTGTTGCTTGAAATTTCGCAAGTGTCGATTTTTAGACCAGAAACTATTATGCGATTTGGAAAAAATATATACGTAATACTAGGAATATTTATGTTATTTAAGGTATCACTTTCTTTAATTACATATGTTGTTAATCCCGATTCTTTTAATGATAAAGAAAAAGGAGTGGGCAATTTAATTAAAAATTCCCTTGTAATGCTAGTATTATTAGTACTAACTCCTTGGATATTTAATCAAGCATATGATATTCAAAGAATTATATTAAAAGATAATACGTTAGGCCATATAATTTTAGGTATGAATTCATCGGGTAAAAACTTTAAAAATAATGCTGGAAATCAAATGGCATATTTAACATTTACAGCATTTTTCAATATTGATACTGATGTACATCCAGAATGTGATGTTATAACCGGAGCTCATTTAAAATACGATGAAAGTGTCACTCAAAATAGATCAAGAGCGTGTGCTTCAAGAATAGGTGATGCGTATTATAATAAATTTTTAACTGCAAAGAATGAAAACAGTGTAAAACCTTTATTTGAAGATGTATCACTCATTTGGGCAAAAACAAGTAATGATCAAAATGTAATAAGTTATACTTTTATAATATCGAGTGCCGCAGCAATAGTTATTTTGTTAGTTTTAATTAATTTTTGTTTTGATGTAGCGGTAAGAAGTGTTAAATTCGGATTCTTGCAACTCATTGCTCCAATACCAATAATATCAATGATGGATCCAAAAAGTTCTAAGAGTGGTATGTTTAGTAAATGGGTTAAAGAGTGTACGAAAACTTATTTAGATTTGTTTGTTAGACTAGCAGCAATATATTTTGCAGTATTTATAATAAGTGAAATTGCAACAGGAGGATTACATAATGTACTTGATCCTAATGCTAAAATATCACTAATGGCTAAAGTATTTATAATATTAGGAGCTTTAATATTTGCGAAAAAATTACCAGATTTAATATCGGATTTGACTGGTATGAAACTTGGAAGTTTCTCTTTAAATCCTATGAAGAAGGTTTCAGAATCACCATTTGCTGCAGCAGCAGTTGGAGGAGCAGCTGGACTTGTAGGTGGTATGGCCGCAAATACCTTTGGCTCAATATCTAACATTCAGAGAAAATTCAAAGAAAATCCTAACTTAACTGTTAAGGAAGCGCTATTTGGTAAAAAAGAGTTTTTTGGAGGTAAAAAAGGTTTTGATGCCTTAGTTGAAGGAAGAAGAAGTCTAAAAAATTTAAGACATAATAGTTATGGTTCAGTATTAGCAGGAGGAACATCTTCAGCATTTAGAGCAATAAAAGGTGGTTTATCTGGTGGTGGAAAAACAGACGTTGGACAACTTACGAAATCATCTATTAAAGCAAGTAGTCAGGCAAGAAACCAAAGAGATATTGGATATAATATGCAAAGTAAAATTATTGATGATTATAGAGATATAGCTGGAATAAAAAATACGTATGGTACAACAAATAAAATAAAAGGTCAGATAAAAGGTTATACTCAAGAACTTGAGAACTTAAAACAACAAGAACAAGCTATTTTACAACAACAAAACTTAATTTCAGGTCAAAACCCAGACTTAGCTTTAGCATATATAGAAGCTAACAAAGTGATATGGGATGATAATAAACCAGGAGAATCTCAATATGCATTTAGTAGTTATGAGGAATATGAAAGAAATTTCATTGATTTATTAGAAAAGGCAACTGCTGAAAATAATACCCTAGAAATAGAAAGATTAAATGCTATGGGAGTATTAAATAAACAACAATTTGAACGTATAAGAGCTCTTGATATAGAAAGAGAAACATACGACAAACGTGGAAAAGATCTTGAGAAGAAAATTAAATCTTTAGAAGAAGATATGTATAAAGCAGGAAAAAAAGAATAATAAAAAAGGTGTGATACTATGAACAATTATGGATTTTTAATACCAGCTAACTCTAAAAAATCTTTATTGATTTTTGGATTGTTTAGATGGTTTGATCTTATACTATTTTCATCGGGAATAGCGGTAACATTATTGTTGCTGCTTCTTTTGCCGGTTGAGAGTTTATTTTTTGCTATTATAGCATTAATGCCTGGTGTTATATGTGGTTTTCTGGTTATGCCAGTTCCGAATTATCACAACATTTTAAATATAATTAAAAATGTTTATCAATTTTATACCACTAGACAAAGATATGTATGGAAAGGTTGGTGCTTTACAGATGGCGAAGAAAATAAAAAGTAAGTATACTAACGATAATATACCAGTAAAAAATATTAATAATGGTATGATAATTCTTGATAATAACCTAAAGGTTACTGGAGTTAAAATAATGCCTAGAAATATATTTATATTAGATTATGATACTCAAAATGCTATAATCAATAATTTAAAAAATGTTTACAACATTATTGATTATGAATTTTGGCTTATCTCTGCTGATAGACCAGTAGATATAAATGTATATCTATCTCAATTACAGCTTCTGTATAATTCTGTTAATAGTCCTGTGAAACGAAAATTAATAATGGAAGATATAAATAAGGCTAATATGTTTATGAATAATAACATTGTAGATACTGAATATTTTCTTTTATTTAAAGAAAAAGATGAAGAACTTATTCAAAAAAGGATTAGAAACTTAATTAATTCATTTGCAAGTGCAGGATTAACTGCTAAGCAAACTTCTAATGATGATTTAAGAACAATTTTAGATAATTTCTTAAATGGTGGACAAACAACAACATTTGGAACGGTGGTGTCATAATATGGATATAAAGAGTCAAATTGCTCCTAAAGGATTAGAATTTAAACCATCAGAGTTTGTAATAAGTGATAAATATGCAACAATCTTAACAGTTGTTTCATATCCGAAATTTATAGCCCCTGGTTATTTATCATCATTAACTAGTATGTCAGGGATAAAAGTTGTTATTAAGCATATACCTATGCCTTTTAGCTCTATATCAAAGATGTTAAATAAAGAAATTGCGGATTTGAAACAAAGATATCAAGATGAATCTGATAAAACAATTCAAGAAAGAATTCGTCAAGATTATGAATCATTAGAGTATTTTATTTCAATGTTAGCAGCTAGTCAGTCAAAAATATATGACTTTCAAATGCATATAATGATTACTGCTGATTCGCAAGATGAACTTCTTGCTAAAAAGTTACAAGTTAAAAATTATCTTGAAGCTATGGAACTTAAAGCTTTTCCGCTAAGATTTGAGCAAGAAAAAGTTTTACAGTCTATTATTCCTATTTTTCCTAAACAAGATGTTGAGGATAGAATCGGAACTCCAATTCCAGCTCCTACAATTGCTGCAATGTATCCTTTTATATTTGACAGTATTAAGGATCCTGGATTATCGACATTACTTGGAACAGATTTTTCTGGTGGTGTAATCTTATTTAATCAATTTTTATATCAGATAAAAAAAGAACATAATAGAAACAATGCTAATATGATTATCTTAGGTACATCTGGTAGTGGTAAATCAACTGTTGCTAAACTTATGTTAAGATCTCACATTAGAAACAATCATCAGTTAGTAGTAATTGATCCTGAAGGTGAACTTCAAGACATGGCTAGAATGTATGGTGGAGACTTTATAGATCTTGGTAAAGGTGGAGAATATGGAATGATTAATCCACTTGAAATAATTATGGATGCTGATGAAAACGAAATAAAAGAGGGATTAGGTTATACGGTTTTAACCAGAACATTGCAAACATTAAAAGCATTTTTAAAATATTATGATCCAAGTGCTACTGAAGACATTGTAAATGCATTTAGTGAGGTTGTACAAGAAACATATAAACGTTTTGGGATAGATTTTAATGTAGATTTTTCAAAATTTAAGTCAACCGATTTTCCGACATTTAAAGATGTTTATGCGACAATTCGTGGTAAAATTTTAGCAATGCCTGAAAAGAACCATGAAAGAGATGTACTAGAAAGATTAGAACTAAAAATAAGACCGATTGTTAAGGAATTAAAATATTATTTTGATGGTCATAGTACTATTTCTCCTGAAAGTGATTTTATTGTGTTTAATATAAAAGAACTTATGAATTCTGATAAAAACATCAGGAATGCTTTGTTTTTTAATATTTTAAAATACGCATGGGGACTTACATTAAATCCTAATGTAAATACAATTTTAATGGTTGATGAAGCCCATGTATTGTTAAGTGATAATAATACATTTGGTGCCGAGTTTTTAGCCCAAGTTCAAAGACGAGCTAGAAAATATAACACAGGAACAATAATAATTACTCAACAACCAACTGATTTTAGTAGTCCACAAATAATCACTCAAGGAAAAGCGATATTTGATAACGCTTCATACTATATGGTTATGGGCCTTAAAAAACAAGCAGTTGAGGATTTATCAAAACTAATAGATTTAAATGATAATGAAAAAGAAAGTATAAAAAGGTACAATCAAGGAGAAGCATTATTTGTTTGTGGAAGCAGAAGAATGCGAATAAATGTTGTTGTTACTGAACAAGAACTTGATTCATTTGGTAGTGGTGGCGGATACTAGTCTATAAATAGTTGGTGGTGATGTGACATGCATTTTGCTAAAATTGCCAGTATGGCAAAGAAAGGTTTAAGTGCTTTAAAAAGTGCTAAACAAGCAAAGAATAATTCTAACAAAAGTTTAGATGGAGATTTATTACAAATCTTTAAGACATTTAAAATTATATCTATTGGTTTAATGATTGTTAATATGTTAGTTATTATTATTACTATTGCATATGTAGTTTTAGGTCCGATATTAAATATAATTGGTTTTGTTATGAATGTTAAAGAAAAAGTAGTTGCTTTTAAAGAAAGTGCATGGAACTTTGTTACCACTCTTTGTTGGGGTAGCGATGAATATTGTCAACATAAAGCTGAGGAAAAATTCGATAAAGAGCTTAATGATGTCTATGATGACATGATGAGTAAATACTCTATAAATATAGATACAGGATTAATTAAAGCTACATTACTGTATAATACAATAGATTATGATACAAAGTTTGATGAGATAAATACAGACTTAGATACTGATGAATCTGGAGGACCTATTGATCCTAATGTGGAAAACGCTGGAGATATAAAGTATAATAAATTACGAAAGAAAATAGAACTACTCGCTAAAGAACAAATATCAAAAACTGTAGATAGATACTGTGTTACCAGTGGAGTTAGTATAGATAGTGATCAGTATCAAAGTATTTTTCACAGTACAGCATCTGGTTTAGGAATTACTGAAAGTGTTCCAAATTGGGAATGTGGAAGTGGCTATGAAAAGAAACAAGGACCAGTTAAATATTATATTGATTTAAAAAGATATGAAGATTACTTGAGGGATGATTTTCTAGAAAAAAATGTTTTAACGGATAAAAGTGATGTTCCAATGTCTATAAGAGTAGATATTGCAGTAAAAGAGATATTTAGTATTTCTAAAACTGCTAATGAATTAATATTTGGTAGTGATGCTTCGTATATGGTTAATGGTGGATTTTATGAAGAAGCGTGTAATTTTAATTTAACCCAAGTTGAACTAGTTGCCCACAATGGTGCTGTTATTAGCACGGTTAATATGGAGGACTATATAATTGGTGTTACACATGCGGAAATAGGATATCACCCTAATAACATCGAGTACATGAAGACACAAATGATTGCAGCCAAAACATATGCATTAGTCCGTGGAAAATATGATTCAGCGACAAAAAAAATCACTATTAAAGCATCAACATCTGATCAAGCATGGTGCGATGTAAACAGTGATTGCATGATTTATTATAATGGATATGCCGGAACTACTCAGCTTCAATGGTTTACCCCATCTTATTCAACGATAGAGGCGGTATCAACGAATTTATATAAAAGACCTCTTACTTCAATGCAAAGCGAAAAATTAAGGTCTGTATATAGAGAAGTTTCTGGATATTTATATGCTCCTAATTCTTTAAAAGGGCCTGTTAAAAATTACAATGATTTAACATCAACAGGATACGTTAGTAGTGTTCAACTCCAATGGAAAGCTTGGGGAGAAGAAGGGAAAAGTTTTAGAGAAATATTAAATCTTACTGCAACAATAAGAGATGATTATAAAGATCATTATTTATATTCTATATCGGATTATTGTAGTTACACTGCTGTTGCAGGTAGTTGTACAACCAGTGTTCCAATAAAGATTGGTGTTGGAGAAAGCTTTAACATCAGTTCAGGATTCGGTAATAGAATACACCCAATATATAAAGTTGAAAAACTGCATAGTGGTATAGATTTAGCATACAAATCAGGAACCCCAATTTATAATATATATGATGGTACAGTTATATCTGAATCTAAACTTACTAGTGACTGTGGAGTGGGAGCTACTATAGGACACGATATAGATGGTGATGGAGAGTATGACTATAAATCTATATATTGCCATATGATTGAGGGAAGTTTAACAGTTAAAGCTGGTGATTTTATTGTAGGTGGTACTAAAATAGGCGCAGTTGGTAGTACTGGTGCTAGTACAGGACCTCACTTGCACTTTGCAATATATGATTATTCTGTTGGATCAAATGTTGATTCAGCTCCATATCTATACGCATTAGCAAGTAAAACGTCAGTTTTTGATAATGCAAAATGTGCGGTAAGCGATATTACTAAGTTACCTCAATTTTATCAAACAAATTACAGTAGTATTGAACTTTGTACAACAGAAAGTGGCGAAAAAAGAACGATTTCTAGTAGTGGTTGTTTAATATCATCTTTCGCAGGAGCTTATTATATGCTTACCGGAATAACACCTGATATGGCTCAACTTTCAAAAGATATAATTAGTGCTGATGGATATATTTGTAATTCAGGTGGTGTTGCTAGAAATGTATTTTCAAATCAAGATATAATTAATAAATATGGGGTTAAAGGCACATCAATAGGGCCAAATCCAACTTATAATCAAGTTGTAGAAAAATTAAAAGAAGGCAAAAAAATAATTGTTAGTGTAGGAAATGGTAGTAGTAATGTGGAAAGGGGAGGATTTAACTCTTCTAATGGGACACATTACGTAATGTTAGACCATGTTGGTGCTACAGGTCAAATATATGTATTTAATCCAAATAAGGGAACTAATGAAGGATATAAAACACAACAAGAGATCCAAGAACATATTTTAGATAGAATATATAGTGGGATGTGGTACGTTGAAAAAACAAAATAATAAAATAAAGCTACTGCTAATATTATTTTTTTTGTTACTAACTACTGGGTGTACTCTTAATTATGATTTGGTAATACATACTGACAATAGAGTCTCTGAGTCTGTTTCATTTTTTAGAAACAAGAACGATGTATTAAAAAAATATTCAAAATTAAAAGATGTTAAAAAAGACGAGATTGAAAAATCAAAAATTAATTATTATAAGAAACAATATGGATATTCAAGTAAATATGTAAGAAGTTTTAGTGGTATTAATTTGATTTTTTATAAAACAAGAGCAAGTTTGAGTGATTATTTTGAAAAATCAATATATAGGAGTTTATATACTGATTATGAATTGATTGAAATAGGTAATACCGTGTCATTTAAAACTGTTGGTTCTTATACACCGACAGGTATATTTACAAGTGAAAATGGTGAAGTTACTAATGACTTAGCAAAAGAAATTAAAGTTAATATACAATTTCATAAAAATGTATTAGAATCAAATGCTGACTATATAGATGAATTTTCTAATACATACACTTGGGTTATAAAAAATACAGATGATTACAAAAATATTAATTTTGAATTTGGTAATAAGAAAAATTATATTGCAATTTTATATTATTATATAATGACTAATTTGGATATAATAATTATCTTGCTATTTTTAATTATTATACCTAGTATAATCTATTTGTTTTTCAAAATAAATAAACGTGTTAAAAATCAAATCTAAGAGGTGGATTAAATGAAAAAAAAATATACTTTATTACTTCTTATGCTTATTACTTTTCTAACAGGTTGTACTGTTGATTATAATCTTATTATTAAAAGTGATAATGTTATTGAAGAAAATATTAGTATTTATGAATCTATTGATATAATTAATAAGTATTATGGTTCAGCAGAATTAGCAAAAAAAGATTTAAATGTTTCATATCAGAATTATTTAGAATCTAACAAATATAAAATTAGGTATAAACATGATAATCAATACTTGACTGCTAAATTAAAAAAAGAATCTTCCTCATTTGATAAACTAAGATATACGCCATTTTTTCAAACAATGTTTGGGAATGCAAATATAGAAAAAACAAAAGATTATACATATTTTGAAACTGAATGGTTTCAAAGTAGTTCAGAAATATACAATGATCAAAACGCATCTGGCATGATTGCAAATAATATAAATATAAATATCCAATTTCATAATGAGGTAATAGAAGCAAACTCTGATTATTATGATAAAAAAACAAATACACATACATGGGAAATAACAAAAGATTCAAATGATAAAAAAATTTATTTTAAAATCGGAAAAACAAAAAGATATGATATAATAATAATGTACCTAATAGATAAGTACATACTTGTATTTAGTATATGTGCTATTGTTATTTTATCATTGTTCATCACTTTATTAACAATAAGAATAAGAATAAAGAAAATTAACAATATATAGAGGGGGATAGATTATGAAATTAAAGTTTAGAGCAGAACCTAAGGATTTAGCAACATTTTTAATTTTTTGTGTAGTGCTGTTATACTTAGTATGTATTGCTGTATTAAATTTGTCATCTTTTGCTGAAAATTCAACATTTCATGGTCTGAATCCAATCCCAGCATTTTCTAGCAAATATATCTTAGCTACAATGATTGGTTTTATAGTTATATTAATTGCAATACTTATGAGTGTCTCATCTTATTTCTTTGAAAGAGATAAAGGAATAGGTATAAGCACTGAATCTAAAAAAGAAAAAGGGTATTCAAGATGGGCTAAAGACTCTGAAATGAAAAAACAATTGAAAAAAATCACACCATTTGATGAGGAAACTAAACACGCAGGAATAGTGTTAATTAATAATGGTAAAGAAATGTGGGTAGATGATGGAGAATACCATAGTTTAATTATTGGTTCTACCGGTAGTGGTAAGACACAAATTACAGTTTTACCATTAGTTAAAAATTTATCAAAAAAAGGTGAATCAATGATAATAACTGACCCTAAGGGTGAGTTGTATGAAAAAACATCTAATATGTTAAGAGAAAAGGGATATAATGTTGTTTTATTAAACTTCCGTGATCCACAAAGAGGTAATTCATGGAATCCGCTAGGATTACCATATCAATTACATAAAAGTGGGAACCGTGATAAAGCAACCGAATTATTAGATGACTTGGCGATGAATATACTTTATGATGAAAAAGCTCAAAATCAAGATCCATTCTGGGAAAAAACATCAGCCGATTATTTTGCTGGACTGGCTCTTGGTCTTTTCGATGATGCATCAGAAGAAGAAATAAATTTAAATAGTATAAATTTAATGACTACAGTTGGTGAAGAAAAATGTGGACCTTCTACATACGTTAAAGAATACTTTAATACTAAAGATCCAGCATCACCAGCATATATTAATGCTTCATCTACTCTTATGTCGCCAAATGAAACAAAAGGTAGTATTTTAGCTGTATTCAAACAAAAAATAAAACTTTTTTCATCTCGTGAAAACTTATCTGAGATGTTATCACATAGTGATTTTGATATGAAAGATATTGGTAAGAAAAAAACAGCAGTTTTTATTGTTATACAAGACGAAAAGAAAACGTATCATTCACTAGTTACAATATTTATAAAACAGTGTTATGAAACACTTATAGATGTGGCACAAGAGTGTGGTGGAAAGCTGCCTTTTAGAACAAATTTTATTCTTGATGAGTTTGCTAATATGCCACCGCTTAAAGACGTTACAACAATGGTAACTGCTGCTCGATCAAGACATATTAGATTTAATTTTATTATCCAAAACTTTGCACAGCTATACCAAGTTTATGGTGAAAAAAATGGTGAAACAATAAAAGGTAACTGCGGAAATATTATATATCTAATAAGTAGTGAAATTGCAGTTCTTGAAGAAATAAGTAAGATGAGTGGTGAGGTTAAGTCAAAAGAAAAAGAAAAGACTGCAAGTACACCTCTAATTACAGTAAGTGATCTTCAAAGGCTAAAAGAAGGAGAAACAGTTATACTTAGAACAAGAATGATGCCATTTAAGACAAAATTAATGTTTGATTGGAAAATGGATTGGGGCAAAAATTATCCTAATGCTGATTATCCAACTAGGGAAAGAAGAGAAATAAAACTTTTTGATATTAAAAAATTTGTTAATGATCAAAGAGAAAAGAAAATAAATGAGTTAATGGGGAATTTTTCGGTAAGCAATGATGTTGAAAAAACACCACCATTATTTAATTCAAACAGAGAATATACACCTAGACCAAATGCTGGTGGAATAAATGTTGATGAGCTTGTTAAAAAAATTGATGCTAGGATTGCAGAACTTGAGGAAGAAGAAAGAAAAGAAAAAGCACAGCAAGAAAAGAAAAATGATATTTTAACAAACAAAAAAGATAAAAAAGAAAATGATATCATATCAGATATCAAATTACCTAGTTTTGATATTATAAATGATTCTATTGAAGAAAAAACAAACAATGAAATTGAGGAAAAATCAAATAATGAAATCGAAGAAAACAAAAATGATGGTATAATTGCAGAATTTGCATTTAAGCCAATTGATGAAATTAAAGATATTCCTTTTGAACCTATTGCCGATGCTGATGATAATTTTATAAAAGTTCCAGTTGAAAGTAAAAAAGAAGAATATATTACTGATGATCAATTTTTTGATGACTTTTTCGCTGATGATGAAGAATAATAAGCGCAATACCTTAATAAATATCATATTCTGCATATGATATATTAAGGTGGTGATATTATTTCATCTATTTCTGTTAGTGAATTTTTAAAACTAAGAAACGTTTTTATAATCGATATTAGAAGTATTGAAAAGTATAATAATAATCATATTCCAAATGCTATAAATGTACCTTTTAATAAATTAATTGCATATCATTATAAATATTTAGATAGAAATAATATGTATTATATTTATTGCCAAAAAGGTATTAAAAGCAAAACAGCATGCCAAATTCTTAGAAATTTAGGATATAAGGTTATTAGTATTCAAGGTGGTTATGAGTCTTGGATATTAGAAAAATAAGCATTAAAACATGCTTATTTTATTTTGTATAATATGATATACTTAGTATATAGGAGGTAACTATGGAATACTTAATTTTAATTTTAATACTAGTAATAATAACATTACTAGTAATATTATTATTCAGAAAAAATGATAGTAATACTATTGAACGTTTAGGCAAACTAGAAGTGAACATGATAAAAGAAATTGGCGAATTTAAAAATGATATAAATAGAAATATCAATGATGATTTTAATAATTTAAATGAAAAAATTGACTATAGACTAAGACTTATAAACGAAAAAGTAAATGAAAGATTAGATGAAAATTTTGAAAAAACAAATAAAACTTTTACGTCTGTATTGGAACGTCTTTCCAAAATTGATGAGGCTCAAAAGAAAATAGATAATCTATCTACTGATATAGTTTCATTACAAAGTGTTCTTACAGATAAAAAATCACGTGGAATATTTGGTGAAGTGAATTTAAAACATATATTATCTAATGTTTTTGGAGAAAACAATAATAATATATATAAAATGCAATATAATTTTAATAATGGAACGATTGCTGATTGTGTTTTATTTGCGCCAGAGCCAATGGGAACAATTGCAATTGATTCAAAATTTCCACTTGAAAACTTTCAAATTATGGTTGATAAAAAATATTCCCAAGTAGAAAGAGAACAAGCTGAGAAAATGTTTAAAAGTGATATGAAGAAGCATATTGATGCTATTTCAAGCAAGTACATTATTCCAGGAGTAACTACAGATCAAGCGATATTATTTTTACCTGCAGAGGCAATTTTTGCAGAAATTCATGCATATCATCAAGATATTTTAGAATATTCATTTAAAAAAAGAGTATGGATTACTTCTCCAACTACTTTAATAAGTACATTAACAACTCTTCAAATAGTAATTAAAAATATTGAAAGAGATAAATATACATCTGTAATTCATAAAGAATTAAAATTATTAGATGAAGAGTTTGGTAGGTATAAAGATAGATGGGATAAACTTTATAGGAGTATTGAAACAGTTAGTAAAGATGTTAAAGATATTCATACAACAACCGATAAAATTACAAAGAGATTTAATTCTATAAATCAAGTTGAAATGGAGAAATTAGATTATGAATAAAAAAATTATTGTATTAAGTGAAATAGTAGTAGTATTTATAGCTTTAATAGATTTATTACTAAACATTAAATACAATGATTTTTTCTTTGTGCTAAAAATTTTAGCTATAGTACCATTATTAGTGATACCAAGATATATTGAAAAAAAATTAAAAATGAACATAAGCTATCTATTTAAGTATATTTATGTCATTTATGTATTTCTATCATACTATTTAGGTATTATACATAAATTTTATTTAACCGTATTTATTTTTGATAAATTAGTACATTTGTATTTTGGAATAGTTTTAGCAATTATTACAGAAGAAATAGTTTATAAAAAGATTATTAAAAATAAAAAGATGTTTTTTGCATTAGCAATTTTAGTGAACTTATCTATATCTACAATTTGGGAAATATTTGAGTTTGCGATTGATAAAATAGCAGGTTCCGATATGCAGAGAGTAGGAACAGGTGTTAATGACACTATGACAGATATTATTCTTGCTTTTGTTGGACTATTAGTTTATATAGTTGTAAAAATACTAAATAAAAAGGATAAATAAAGATTATTTATCTTTTTTTACTATATTTTTCATATAATTTGACTTATAATATAATTAGGTGATATTAGTGGAAAGTAGAGTTTTAGATATATTAAGATACTCAAAGGAAGCGCTATCAGTAGATAAACTTAATAATATTTTAGGTTTTTCTTCTGTTGAAGAATTTAAAGATCTTATCAAAATCTTAAATAAATTAGAAAATGAATTTAAAATATACCGG